>JAHFHI010000139.1 GCA_023246995.1 Candidatus Omnitrophota bacterium | reverse complement strand
TTCAAACCCGAGAGACGCGAGGCGCTTCCACTCGCTTTCAGGAACGGCCCCGAGCGTCAATTTTTTTTGGTATTTTCTTGAAAGCCTCTCCAGAAACGACGTGGCGTTGATTTCATAAAGGAAAGGGTGCGCGCGCACGGGGCGGGACGTTTAAGCGGACTGGCGGATGACAAGCTCGGGGGTAAACTCGTGGTGGACGGGAGACTTCAGACGCCCTTCAATCAGGCCGGTCAGGATCGTGACCATGTCGCGGCCCATTTTCTCAAGAGGCTGGCGCACCGTGGTGAGGGGCGGCGCCACATACTTACCCCGCTCAATCCCGTCATAACCGATCATGGCGACTTGCTCCGGGCATTTGATCCAGGATTCCTTGAGCGCCTTCAGGGCCCCGATCGCGATATCATCATTGAAGCAGAGAACGGCCCTCGGCAGAGTCTTGGCATTGTGGATCATGTCCATCATTTTGAGATATCCGTCCTCCTCGAAAAAATAATCGCATTTCCGGTAGTGTGCGGGCTCAAAGCTAAGATTGTATTCCGTGAGGAGGCTGCGGTATGCCTGAAACCGCTCCCGGGCGTCGAGAGATGCCTCATCGGGCCCCTGGAGCATTCCGATTTTCCGGTAGCCGCGATTGAGAAGGTGTTTGACGGCAAGCTGAATTCCGGTTCTATTATTGCAGTAAACGATATTGGCCTTAATCTCGGGGGTATAGTCGTTTACCAATACGACCGGAAGCTCGGAACCGTCGAGCGCCTCCTGAATGTATTTGGGGTGAATCCGCCAGGTCAGAAGCAGAAGGCCGTCAAGCTCATGTTCCCGCAAAACCCGGCGGCTCGGGTCGGCATATTCCGCGTCCTTGACCATGATAAATTTAACATCGTAGATGGTCTGGCGCAGGGCGTCGACCACCCCGGCCAAAATTCGGGTAAAATATTCGCTCCGGAAAATTTCCGGGGTAAAGGCGCTTAAAAGTCCGATGCTTTTTTTCTTTTCGGATTTATCTCCGAGTAAATTGACAATCTCAACCACGCAAAGGCCTCCTTTGATTAACTCTATTGTCCAAGTTTACCACTTTCCGGGGACGCTGCCCGCAATTTTTTCTCTCCGGATCCGGCCTCGCCCGTTTCGGCAGCTGTGGGTTCCGGCTTTTCCAGAAGAATCGCCTGCGAATGATGCTTGAAGGCGTCATCGTTCGGACCCGGACGGCTTTTAAGCGCCACGGTCGAAAAGGTTCCCGTCAGCACTCCGGCGCCCGCGGCCCCGTAAACCCCCGCACCCCCGGCGGCTCCCCCGGTTGCCGCGCCTCCTGAAGCTGCCGCGAGGCCCAGGGCCCCGGTCACAGTCCCCGCACCGGCAAGCCCGGCGGCTAAAAGATAAACTTTCTTGCGGTCACTCACCGGCCCCTCATAGGGAATCTGCCCGGACTTGACCCCCGGATCCAAAAGCCTGTAATCCGGGCGGCTGCGGTACCGGCGCGGGATGCCCGCGAAAGGATCTTTGGGCGCGGGGCCCTCTGCGGTAATGCTGACATAGGGCTTTCCCGTTTTGGGATGCTCGCGCACCACCACGGCCGAAGTATTTTTTGAAAATACTTCCGATTCGCCGGAAGTCTGCGAAGTCCCGGGCTCCGCGCAAAACCCCGGAATTCCTCCGAACAGAAAAAACAGAACAACCCATGTCGTCCGACGGATTTTTTTTGAAGGCATGATTATGAAACCGGGTCCGATTCCCTTACAAGGTCCTGAAGATATTCCACGGTGGCTAAGACGTTGCGCTCAATGGCCGCATTCAAATTAACTTCCGGTCCGCCTTTTTTGGCAAAAACCTTGCGGGCGTCGCTCGTGCCCCTGGCTTCATAGCGGGCGCGAAGCGTGAGATCCCGCGCATAGACGATCACTTCAGTCCCCAGGCTAAGCGCTTGGCCTTTCAGGGTGACTCGATTGGCAAAATCCCTGATACCGACCACCGCGAGGAAATCGACCCCGTAGCGTTCAAGCATTCCGGCATCGGGTTCAATCTCGAAAAAAAGAAATTCGGAAAATGCTTCCTGAACTCCCTCCACCAGCATGGGCCCAAGCGATTCCCCGACGTGGTACGTTTGTGGGTCAGCGAAACGGCCGCCCCGCTCTTTTGAGACATAGCTTAAAAGCGCGGGATCCAAATAGAGGGCCACCCTTTTTGAGACCGGCTGAATTTTCCGGCTGTAGTCGGCCGAAAGCATGCCCGGCGCGTGAATCTCCCACCCGAAGAGCCGCGCGCATGAGACCTGATGGAAGGCGATCAAAAAAATAAAAAGAAGGGCCCCGAACCTGGGCCAGGCCTCTGCAAATCGACGCGGGATCAAAAGGACTTTTCGAGGCGTTTTTTTAATTTCAAGATTTCCCAAGAGACGCACTCCCGGCAATCCGGAGGCGGGCGTCAAAAGTGCGCAGTTCATTTTCCAAAACTCCCTCAAGAAGATACTCCTCGCCCTCGGATATTTTTAAAAGATAGGGTTCTCCGCTCATGGCCGACCCGGAACCGACCCTGACGATAAAATCCTCAGCGGAGCTTATCCCCTCTGAACGGCGCGCGTATTTCCATGCCAGGTGGATCGATGCCCGGACGCCCTTAAACGATTCGCCGTTCCGGATAAACGTATAAGGCGATTGGCGGACCCGCAAAATGAGGAATTGAATCTTTATTTTCTCAAGCCTCCCGGAATCAGATTCGGACACGGCCTTTTTGAAAAGCGCGTGATTCTCGATCGGGGAACTAGGGCAAAGGAGAAGGTCCGCCGGGGGCTCTGCGGCCTTCCCGCGCGTAAGCGGCGGCCGAACCGCGAGTCCTATCACAAGGCAGGCGAGGGCCGGGAAAACAGGAGGCCTCATAATCGCGAGGAAGGCTAAATGCCGCGAATGATTCTAAGAAGTTCTTTGGCGGCTTCTTCGGGGCCTTTACGCTCCCAGCCCGCCATGCCGAGCCGGGTACGCATCTGCCCCACAAAAAGCCCGCGCTTAAAAAATGCGCTAAAAAACCGCTTGGCTACTTTCTCGTGCTCTTCCTTGTACTGCGCGGGCCCGAAGATATTGGCGAAATAGGTGTGCACAAGCCCCGTGGAGGTGGTGGTTCCTTTGCTCATCACCGTCCCTTCGCGAAAAACCTTGAAAGATTCTTCCTCGTTTTTGAACCTTTCGATGATCGGATGATCCTCGTCAATATTCTCGTAATTGTTGCCGTAGAGCACGAAATCCACCGCATGCCCTTTAATCACATGCTCGAAGGTGGTGACCGGAAGAATGATGCGGGCATTGATCTGATTGGCGCTCATGATGATGGCCCGGTCGATTTGCCCGAGCGCGTAGCCGGGCTGCAAGTCATCAAGACGAAGAAACGCCCCGGTCTCGGTGCCATAGCCCAAAATTTCACCGCTTGGCGTGATCTCAAGAGACCCCATGTCGTCGGCAATGATAATCATATCCTGGATATATTCCTCGCCGAGCTCGCGCATGGCCTCCAGCGTTTCGGATTTCCCCGCGCCGCTGTCGCCCATCATCAGAAGCGTAGCCTGCTTGTTGCCTTTGAGGAACACCTTCACGAGCGCGCCGTGAAAGGGCATCCTGCCGGCCTGAATTTTACGGACATTATGCAGGGTCAGCACCATCTTCTTTAAATAGCCGAAATAACCGAACTCCTCACGGTTTGGAATCGCGCCGACCAGCATGCCGTTTTGCTCGTCATCATAAAAAACCGTCGGGAAGGGGCCAAAACGCTCAAGCCCGCCTTCCGGCACCCCGCAAAGGTACACGGCATCCGGCCTGCGGTTCAAATCTTCGTCGCCCGCGAGCTCAAAAAGGTTGCAGAGGGAAAGTCCGAGTTCGAAGAATTTTTGATGAAAATAGATAAGGATCAAAAGCGAACCCACTTTGGCCGGATAGCAAAGCCACTCTTCCCTATCCAGGCTGACAAAATCCATCGGGTTTTCCGAAACGCGTTCGAACCGGCCCTTGCGCTTGTTCATGGGCGGGTTCAAAACGAGCGGCGGATAAAGAAGAATCTGGCGTATGATCGGAATTTGGTTGAGCGCCTGATACGCTCCCGCCGGATAGGGAATGTCTTTTCGAAGCGCGATCGCCGCGATCTCCGCCCCGGCGCTCACCTGCCTGTAGATACGCGGGTGGGTGCTGACCACATTTTCCTGAATATCCCGGTAGATCTTGCGCACAAGGTGCGTCAGGTTTTCGATGGTTTCGTTAAAGGTTCTAAAGGGCCTTTTGTCCAGGCCGTCACCTTCGGAATCACAAATAATAAAGCGGTCAAAGGTACGCCAGTAATTGTAGATCTGCTCGACGAAATCATTAAAAAGATTCCGGTCTTTCAAAAAAACTTCCGCCCCGTTCTGGACGCGCATCACGAGATCGGCGGGCATTTTGGCCAGAAGCTGAAGCGTCTGAATCAACAGCTCAATCTGCGGTTCCTGAATGCCTTGAGCCCCAAAGACACCGAGCAGGATGGAATTGCGCTTCTTCAGATGCTGAATCGCCCGGCGGATAATTTCCCTGCAAAGCCCGCTTGCCAAGAGTTCATCCGCGGTATCGCAGACCCTGTTTCGCAGGCGGATGAAGACCTTGTTTTCCGTCACTTTAAAGGAGGTGTTGACCATAGACTCGGAAACCGGATTCTGACTAAGCGTTGTCGTTGTAAGCTCCATAAAGAAGCCAATTCTACAGGATAAGGGTCCCGAACTCAAATAAAACCTGGGCCCTTGTCGTAAGCTAATGAATTGTCCGGTTTCCGTAGCACATGAAATGTCCGCTTCCAACCGGAGGGGTACAATTCCGGGCCAAATTCCTTTTCTGGAGGCTGGCCATGAATTACCCCCCT
>JAHFHI010000138.1 GCA_023246995.1 Candidatus Omnitrophota bacterium | reverse complement strand
TGGAATATAAACATCCACGGGAATGATCGTATCGATCCCCTGCACGGTCGCGTAGTTGTCGTAAAAACCGCCCGTGCACGTGCAGACCCCGAAGGCCACCACCCATTTGGGGTCCGCCATCTGGTCGAAGATTTGCTTGAGCACCGGAGCAATCTTGTGCGAAATGGTGCCTACCGCAAAAAGCACATCCGACTGACGCGGTGAAAATCTGGGGAGGCCCGCGCCGAAACGGTCCACGTCGTAATGCGAACAGGCCGTGGACATATATTCCATGCCGCAGCAGGCCGTGACAAAAGGATATTGAAAAATAGAATATTTCCGGGCCCACCCGATCATGTCATCAAGCTTGGAGGTAAAACCGCCGGCTCCGGCCTGCATCATTTCCATGCCAAAGCTCCCTTTCGCCAGGCGTAGGCAAACCCGAGCCCCAGCATCAGCATAAACGCGGCCATCTCAAGAAATCCGAAAACACCCAGTTTCCGGTAAAGAACCGCCCACGGAAAAAAGAAAATCATTTCGATGTCAAAGATCACAAAAAGCATGCCGGCCAGATAAAATTTAACGCCGTGACGGCCCTGCGGAAGTTCAAAGGGCGTCTTGCCGCATTCAAAGGGCTGGTCTTTGATCGGGTTTGGTTTTTTGGGCCCGAGATTCTCGGAGAGCGCGATAAAAAGCCAAGCCACGCCCCCGGCCATGAAAAACATCACAAAAATTCCGAAATAGCTTTCCATAAATCAGTTCATCTGCCCCTGGAGACGGGCGAGCGCTTTTTGGGCCAGGGTGTAACCGGGATTATCCTTTAAAGCTTCCCGGTAAGAGGCCGCGGCGCGCGGCCAGTCTCCCTTTTTTTCCCAGACCCGGCCAAGGTTGTAATGGGCAAAGCAGTAGCTGTCATAGCGCTTGGCCAGGACCGCTTTTTCAAGCCACTCGATCGCCTCGTCTTCCCTGCCTTTTTCGATCAAGTAAGCCCCGATATCGTTATAAGGATTCCCGTAATCCGGATCGATCTGGATCGCTTTCCGGCATTCGACGATGGCGTCGTCAAAATGTCCCTGAAAGCTGTAGGCCCAGCCCAAAAAAGTGTGCGCCTCGGCGGTGGGATAAAGCTCCAAGGATTTTTTATAAAGCGCCACGGCATCCTCAATGCTGCCATCCATTTGTTTCTGGTAGGCTTCCTGAAAATACCGCTCCGCTTCGTCTCGGTAATAGCTGTCGGCTTCGGACACAACCAAACCCTTCAAGTTTTCCCTCCGCGGCTTGACTTTGGGGGATTATTTAAAAGGCAGTCAGTATATCAAATCCGGGAGGCTTAATCCAAAAAAACTTGGGTTCAAAAACCCATTCTGTGACCCAGAAAATCCGCGAGAGAATGGGCCTGATAATAGGGGTTCTCGCGTTTCTCGTCTCCGATCGTGGAAACGGTTTTCTCCGCATAATTGTGGCCGGGAAGCAGCACGACCTGGTCGTCAAGCTTGGCCAGGCTCTGAAGGCTGTGGTACATCTCTTCAGCGTTCCCGCCCGGAAGGTCGCAGCGGCCGCAGGCATTGATAAAAAGCGTGTCCCCGGAGACAAGCTGTCCCCGGACCAGAAAGCACTGCGACCCCGGCGTGTGCCCGGGCGTGTGCAGAAAGACAATCTCGACATTTCCCACTTTGAGTTTTTGCCCCGAGTCCACGGGCTCGAGTTCGCTTTTTAGATTTTTAAGATAAGCCGCGTCGGCCTTGTGGATATGGACCTTGCCTTTGATCCTTGAAACCAGGTCCGGGATGCCGTTGGTGTGGTCGGCGTGGTAGTGCGTGGCAAGCCCGGCCGTTACCTTCATGCCGTCGGCTTCGGCAATTTTTAAAATCCGGTCGACTTCCCAGGCCGGGTCTACCATCACGCATTCGCGCGTCTCCGTATCGCCGATCAGATAGACAAAATTTTCCATCGGCCCGGCCTCGATTTGCTTGAGATAAAACGACGATGCCGTCATTTTTTTGTATTTTTGTAAAAAATCACTTCAATTTCAGGATTGCCGGGAAGAGGCTCTCGGCTTTCCTCCTTAAACCAATCGGGAATAGCCGGATAACTCACGTCTCCCGGATAGGCCGTCGGAATCCTGGTTAGGTAAATGCCGTCTACGCGCTCGATTGTCTGCGCATAAATCTGCGCGCCTCCGATAATAAAAACCTTGGGTTTTGATGCGCTTCTTAATGCATCCCCGAATGAACGGGCTGTTTTAACCCCTGGCGGTACGGGTAAATCCGAATGCGTCAGCACGATGTTTTCTCTCCCGGGGAGCGGTTTCTTTCCGATACTTTCAAAGGTATGGCGCCCCATAATCACCGTGCTCCCATCGGTCGTCGCTTTGAAAAATTTGAGGTCTTCGGAAATTTTAGGCCACGGAAGCTGATTATCTTTTCCGATGATCCTTTGATCACCGGAAACTGCGACAATATGATAGAGCTCCATTAAACCGCGACCGGGGCCTTGATGGCCGGATGGGGATCGTAACCGCGGATTTCAAAATCCTCGTAGCGGAAGCTGAAAAGGTCTTTGACCGCGGAGTTCAGAATTATTTGAGGAAGGGCCTTGGGTTCGCGTGAAAGCTGGAGCTTTACCTGCTCCATGTGATTCAAATAAATATGCACATCCCCGAAGGTGTGGATAAATTCGCCGGGCATAAGACCCGTCACCTGCGCCATCATCAGGGTCAGAAGCGCATAAGAGGCAATATTAAAAGGGACGCCCAGGAAAACATCCGCGCTGCGCTGATAAAGCTGGCAGGAAAGTTTTCCCTCCTGCACGTAAAACTGAAACAGGCAATGGCACGGCGGAAGCGCCATTTGATCGACCTCGCCGGGGTTCCACGCGCTCACCATCAGCCGGCGGCTATAAGGGTCTTTCTGGATTCGCGCGACAAGATCCGCGATCTGGTCGATCGTGCCTCCGCCGGGTTTCGGCCAGGAGCGCCACTGCTTGCCGTAGACCGGGCCGAGCTCGCCCTTTTCATCCGCCCATTCATCCCAGATGGTAATGCCGTGATCTTTTAAATATTGAATATTGGTCTCACCCCGCAAGAACCATAGCAGCTCGTAAATCACGGCCTTGGTATGAATTTTTTTCGTGGTCAGTAAAGGAAATCCGGCGGAAAGATCAAAACGCATCTGATAACCGAAGGTGCTGATCGTGCCGACCCCGGTGCGGTCTTGTTTTTCCTTCCCGGAGGCCAGAATATGCTTCAAGAGATCCAGGTATTGTTTCATGGACGGGTATTATACTGCAGGGATCCTCCGGAGGCGTAGGCCAAAATGGGCTTTAAAGGATGGGCCGGATCCCCTGCCGGGAAGGCCTCGGGGTCAAAGGTTTTTTCCAAAAACCCGGAACCGGAATGCCGCAGCCCGGGCACCGGCCACCTCCGGAAGTGAGGCGGTCGCTTAATATGCCGAAGCCGGCGCGCTCGATTAGAACTTCGCCGCAGGAAGGGCACCGGGTGTTTTCCCACTCGCCAACTTTTCCGGGAATGTTCCCGGCGTAGATATAACGGATCCCGGCCGCCTTGGCGATCCCGGCGGCGCGCAAAAGATCCCGGGATGTCGTGTTTTCCGGCTCCGTCATTTTGTAATCTTTGTGAAAGGCCGTAACGTGCCAGGGGATATCGGGCGAAACCGAAACCAAAAATTTTGTCAGCGCCGTGATTTCTTCTTCGGAATCATTGAAACCGGGAATCAAAAGTGTCAGCACCTCGAGCCAAAAACCCCGCGCGTGAATATCCCGGATGCTTTGGCACACATTTTCAAGCGTGCCGCCCAGTTCGCGGTAGTGACGATCGTTAAAACTTTTGAGATCGACTTTATAAAGGTCCGTCCAGGGACGGATATAATCCAACACTTCAGGAGTGGCATTGCCGTTGGACACATAGCCCGTGACCAGGCCCCGGCTTTTGGCTTCTTTAAAAACCTGAACCGCCCATTCGCTTGTGATGAGCGGTTCGTTATAGGTGCTGACCACGGCTTCGCAGCCGCGCGCAATCGCGAGATCGGCAAGTTCGGCCGCGCTGATCGCCTGCGGGTTTGTGCCCGCCTCGGGATCCCGAATAGCCTGGCTTGTGATCCAATTCTGGCAGTAAGAGCAATGGAAATCACAGCCGAGCATGCCGAAGGAAAGGGCGCGGGCGCCGGGCAGGGCGTGAAAGAAAGGCTTTTTTTCAATCGGGTCATCCTGCAGGGCCGCCACATAGCCGGAGGGCACATAAAGTTTCCCGCCGCGGTTAAAACGCACACGGCAAACCCCGGCTTTGCCATCGGGGATAGGGCAGCGATGACCGCAGGCAAAGCATTGGATCCGGCCATCCGGCATCGCCCGGTAAAGACTGCCTTCTTTGGCGTAACCTGAAAGCGTCCTCTCAAACGCTGTTTGGGTCATAGTTCTCACGTCCCTTTTGAAATTATTATACTCCTGCCCGATCCGGGTATTGCCAAAAAACTCCGGTGTGCCTAAGATAGGCGCCTATGCTGCTGGGTTCTAAAGATTCCTTTCAAAAGCGCCTCCTTGAATGGTATGGCCGAAATCGCCGGGATCTTCCCTGGCGCCGGACCCGGGACCCCTACCGCATCTGGGTTTCGGAAATCATGCTGCAGCAAACGCAGGTCGATACGGTTATTCCCTATTATGAGCGGTGGCTTGAGCGGTTTCCGACTCTGGAGTCCCTGGCTAAAGCACCGCTGTCGGAAGTTTTAAAATACTGGGCCGGGCTTGGCTATTACCGGCGGGCCCGGATGCTGCATGAAGCCGCGCGAATAGTCCGAAAGACGCTTGGCGGCGAGATCCCCAAAACCGCGGAGGCTCTGCGAAAACTTCCCGGCATCGGCCGCTACACCGCGGG
>JAHFHI010000137.1 GCA_023246995.1 Candidatus Omnitrophota bacterium | reverse complement strand
CCGTGACCGTGACCGGTCTTGCCACCGTAAGCGGCGGGACGTATCAAGCCGGAAGTGCCACCCAAACATTTAATGGCGGTCTCACGATTTCAGGCGGCACGTTCACGGGTGGGAGCGGTACGGTGGATGTAAACGGAAATGTTACGATTTCATCGGGAACTTTGACGGCACCGTCGGGAAATTTCACGGTCAGCGGAAACTGGAACAAAACCGGAGGGGCTTTTGATTCCGGCTCCAACACCGTCACCTTTGACGGCGTGGGAACGCAAATCCTGACCTCCGGCGGCACGGACAACGGCAGCGATTTTTTTAATTTGTTCGTTGATAAAATCGGACTTCTGGTGTTGGGGAGTGATGATTTGGATGTGGACGGAACGCTGACTCTCCGGGGAGGGACACTCCCCCAGGCAAACCGCAATATTACGGCCGGAGCTCTCACGATAAGCGGCGGAACTTTCACGGGCAGCACCGGAAACCTGGATATTAACGGAGATGTCACCCTTTCTTCCGGAACGCTGACGGCCACGGGAGGCGCTTTTACGGTAAGCGGCAACTGGACCAAAACCGGCGGGAGCTTTGATGCGGGAAGCGGCACCGTGACCTTTGACGGCAGCGGGCTTAGCACCCTGCACACCGGAGGCACGGATACGGACAGCGATTTTAATAACATGATAATCAGCAAACTATCCGTCGGCTCGGTCACTCTTGGGCTCAACCATCTTGATGTGGATGGCAGCCTCACCGTCCTGGCCGGGATCTTCTCACCTGGGGCCCAAAGCGTCACGGCCGGAGAACTTTCCGTCTGCGGCGGCACTTTCTCCGGCGGCACGGGAGCCCTTGACGTTAACGGCAACCTCTCGATCTCATCCGGGACCCTGACCGCCCCTTCCGGCGCGTTCACGGTGAGCGGAAATTGGACACGCTCCGGCGGGACTTTTACGCCGGGTTCGAGCACCGTAACCCTGGACGGCCGGAATCAAAGCTTTTCAGGCTCCACAACATTTAACAATCTGACTAAATCCGTGACGGTCGAAAGCACGCTCACCTTCGAGTGCGGCGCCACGCAAACCATACTCGGCAATTTGACCCTGCAAGGCGCTGACGGGAACAACCTGCTTCTGCGCTCAAGCACGGCCGGAAGCCAGTGGCTGATCGACGCGCAGGGGACAAGAACCCTTTCCCGTCTGGACGTTAAAGACAGCCAGAGCATCCACACGACCAACATGGAAACCACGAACTCCGTAAACTCCGGCAACAATACCCGGTGGACTTTTGTTGTCCCTCCCCCGCCGCCGGCGCCCAGTAATACCATCATCAATAACGTCACGCAAACCTTAAACACGGTCACAAACAACATCACAAACAATATCACCAATGCTATTTTCGGCGGACCGGCTTACGCGGCGACGCCGGCACCCTCCGCACCCAACCCGGGCGGGGCAAACCCCGGCGGGGGAAGCAATAATCCGGGCGGTGAGAACGGCGGCAACTCCGGCGGCCCGGGCCCGGACAATCCCGGAGGAGGCGGGCCGGACAAGGGAACGAAGAACCAGGATGCGGGAAAAGACAATAAGGGTGCCGATGATCCGAAAGGCGGAAGCCGAGACAACAAAGGCTCGAACGACGCCAAGGATGCGGGCAAGGACGGGAAAGACGGCAAGCCTTCAAATGACTCTAAAGATGCAAACAAGGACGGCAAACCTTCGAATGCTTCAAAGGATGGAAAAGACGGCAAGCCCGGCAGTGATTCCAAAGACGGGAATAAGGACGGTAAAGACGGCGGCAATAAAAAGGCTGACGGCGAAAACAAAAAATCAGAGGGTGACGCCAAAGAGCAGAAAGACGGCGAAGGTAAGAGCGAAAATAAAGACGGCGGTGAGAAAAAAGACGGCGAAGAAAACAAAAAAGAAGATGACAAAAAAGTTGAAAAAGAAGACAAAAAAGAGGCTGACAAGGACGAGGACAGCGAGTCCGAGGAAGACAAAGAGGACGAAGGCGAAGGCACGGATTCCGACGCAGGCGCCAACGCCGAGGGCGGACAGTCCGAAGGTCAGGATGCCGCAGCCATGTATCAGCGTGATGACGCGTGGCAGACCTTCGGGACCGACGGCGCCGAAAATCTTGAGACCCAGCTGAACGTGTATGAGGGGCTCGTAGAAATCCGTTCTTATGAAGGAACCAATCAGCTGAATGACGAGAGCGTGTTCGTCGGCGCCAATGAAGAAACCAATGCGGGATGGAAAGCCGATCCCAACGAGCCGAGGGGGTTTGAGGCATGAGAAACATACGAACCGGTCTAAAGCCGCTGGCACTAGGATTTCTCGTAGCCGCCGCTATGATGATTTTTGCTGTTTCTTCCCCTTCTTTAGCGGCCGAAGCCGCGCGTAAAGCCATCCTCTCGGAAGTTCGCGGCGCCGTAGAAGTCAAAATCAGCCCCGGAACCTGGGAGCCCGCCCGTACGGGTATGGTGCTCCATGAGCTTGATGAAATTCGCACCGGACCGGCAAGTTTTACCGAAGTGCTTCTTGATGACAGCGGCAAGACAGGGCGATTTGAAGTCGAAGAAAAAACCCGGGTCCGGCTTAATACCATGACCTGGAATTCGGGAACGGATGAAAAACAAACGCTTCTGGATGTCGCGATCGGCACCATCAAAATCTACGTCGAAAAACTGAAAGGCAAATCCAAGTTTGAAGTCAACACCCCCACCGCGGTCCTTGGCGTGCGCGGCACGGTTTTCAAGGTCACGGTGGACGAGAAAAAAACCGAATCCGGCAACACCACCCCGGCCTAACCGATAAACCTTGAAACGCCTTAATTTTCTAATCCCTCTCATGCTTTTGGCGGTGCTGGTTTTTTTAAGACTCCTCGACCCTCCTTTTCTCGAAGATATCCGGTTAAAAGTCTTTGACGGTTATCAGCACCTTCGGCCGAGGCCTTACGAAAAAGCGCCGGTGGCGGTCGTCGATATAGATGAAGAAAGCTTAAAGCGTCTCGGCCAATGGCCGTGGCCGAGAACCCGCATTGCCGAACTGATCGGCAAGTTAAACGACGCGGGCGCTTCAGCGATCGCCCTGGATATGGTATTCCCGGAGCCCGACCGGACATCGCCTCAAAATATCCTGCCGCTCTGGGAAGGAACCGAAGCCCACAGGCTGCTCGAAGCAAACATGGCTTCCCTGCCCGATCACGATAAAACGCTGGCCCATACCATCCAAAAAAGCCGTGTCGTAAACGGCTTTGCGCTTTTAAACGAACCGAATCAAAACCGGCCGTCCCTTAAAACCTCTTTTAGTTTCACCGGCAAAAATCCGGGAGCCCATCTCGCCGGTTTTAAAGGCGCCGTCATGAACCTGCCTGAAATCGAGAGCGCCTCTCCGGTGAACGGCTGCATCAATAACCTTCAGGAGCGCGACGGCATTATCCGCAGAGTGCCGCTTGTCTTCAGGCTTGGGGAGGATCTTTATCCGTCTCTGACGGCCGGGGCCGCGGCGCTCCACTTGAAAGAGACTTCCTTTTTAATCCGCCACGGCGAAGACGGCGGCAAAGCGCCTTTCATGGCTTCAGGCATTACCGCCCTGCAGACTCACGGCATCTCGATCCCGACGGAGCCTTCCGGAAGGATGTGGCTCTATGACACGGGTTATGTCCCGGGCCGCTTCATTCCAGCCTGGAAAATTCTCACCCGCGAAATCAGCAGGGAAGAAATTCAAGGGAAGATCCTTTTTATCGGGACAAGCGCGGTGGGACTTAAAGACCTCCGGATTACGCCCCTCAATCCCGCGGCCGCCGGAGTCGAAATTCACGCCCAGCTTGCCGAACAGATTCTGCTCGGACGTTTTCTTAGACGCCCCCCATGGGCGGGCCTGGCCGAAGGCCTTTACCTCGCCATCTCGGGAGTCTTTCTCACGGCCCTCATGCCGATCTTCGGGGCCTGGGGCGGATTTCTTGCGGCGAGTCTTGCCATCGCGGGCGCGGTGACCGCGGCCTGGCAGTGTTTTCTTAAAACCGGCCTGCTTTTTGATCCTTTTTTTCCCGCGTCCGGGTTACTCGCGCTTTACGTCATCATTTCTCTCCTGAATTTCCTTAAGACTGAAAAAGAAAAACGGCAGGTCCGCACGGCTTTCAGCCGCTATCTTTCTCCCGCGCTCGTGGCCGAGCTCGTCAAACACCCCGAAAAGCTCACGCTCGGCGGGCAGACGCGCACCCTCACGCTTCTTTTCGTGGATATCCGCGACTTTTCGGGCATTGCCGAGAATCTGGACGCCCAAACCCTCACCCAATTCATCAACCGTTTCCTTACGCCTATGAGCGAAATTATTTTAAAGGCCGGCGGCACGATTGATAAATATATCGGCGACTGCATCATGGCCTTCTGGAACGCACCGCTCGATGACCGGGATCATGCTTTGCACGCCTGCCAAGCCGCGCTCAACATGCGTAATTTTCTTGTCGGATGGAACCTGGAGATGCGAAAAGAGGCGGAGGCGCAGCAAAAAATCTTTACCCCCATCCGGATCGGGATCGGCATTAATACCGGCGAGTGCTGTGTCGGCAACATGGGTTCGGCCCAGCGCTTTGATTATTCGGTGCTGGGGGATGAAGTGAACCTCGCCTCGCGCCTGGAGGGCCAATCAAAAGTCTATGGAACGGATATCGTGCTCGGGCCGAGGACCGTTGAGAGGCTTGGAAACCTTGCCGCCCTTGAGCTTGATTTGCTGCGCGTCAAAGGAAAAACCAAACCCGTCAAAGTTTTCGGGCTTCTCGGCGACGGATCTCTTGCCGGGAATGAATCTTTTAAAAAACTGCAGGAACTTCAGGGACGGATGCTTGCCGCCTACCGCGCACAGGAATGGGAAAAAGCGCTTGGTTTAATCGAAG
>JAHFHI010000136.1:946-4921 GCA_023246995.1 Candidatus Omnitrophota bacterium | reverse complement strand
CCCCGAACTGATCGTCGAAGAAATTCACGGCAACGTTGACAGCCGCGTGCGCAAGCTCGAGGAAGGGATTTGTGACGCGATCGTGCTGGCCCACGCGGGCGTCAAGCGCCTCGGCCTCGGCCATTACGTAACCGAGATTTTCGACGCCCATGAATTCTATCCCGCTCCGGGACAGGGGGTGATCGCGGTTCAGTCACGCGTTATGGATTCAGGGATTGAAGAAATCCTGAAGGCCATTCATCACGGCCCGAGCGGCATCGAACTTTCCTGCGAGCGGGCATTTTTAAAGAGGCTCGAGGGCGGATGCCAGCTTCCCTGCGGCATCACGACCCGGCTTCGAGACGGTGCGCTCAAAATCGCGGGGGGTCTTTTTTCTACCGATGCCGGCCATTGGGTTGAAGCCGAGACCGAAGGGCCGTCCGGACAGGCCGAAAAACTAGGGGAGGCGCTTGCGGATTTGATTTTGGATAAAGGCGGGCGGGAAATTCTGGAAAGGATGCGCCATGAAGGCAAGCGGCCGTAAGCCAAAAATCGGGACGGTTTATCTTGTGGGCGCGGGGCCGGGAGACCCCGGGCTTCTGACTTTGCGCGGTGCCGAGCTTCTCGGCAAGGCCGAGGCCGTGGTCTATGACCGGCTGGTCAATCCGAGAATTCTCGAGTTTGCGCCGCAAGCCGAAAGGTTTTACGGGGGCAAGTATCCCAAAACGCGCGCGCCCAAAAATTCAGAAATCACGGATCAAAACCGGATCAACCGTTTTTTAGTCCGGCTCGCGCTTCGTGGGAAAACCGTGGTCCGGGTCAAGGGGGGCGACCCTTTCCTTTTCGGCCGGGGCGGGGAAGAAGCCAGTTATCTGAAAAAACACGGAATTCCTTTCGAAGTGGTTCCCGGCGTGAGCGCCGGGCTCGCGGTTCCGGCCTATGCGGGAATTGCGGTGACGGACCGGCGGCTGGCTTCGAGCGTTGTGCTGACGACCGGGCATGAAGATCCCGATAAAAAAAAATCTCTTGTGAACTGGAGCCGCCTTGCCGCGATCAAAGGGACGATCGTGTGTTTCATGCCGACCCGAAATCTCGGAGCGATCGCGGAGGCTTTGATCAAAGCCGGCCGGCCGGGCCGCACCCCGGTCTGCGTGATCGAGCGGGGAACGCTTCCCTCCCAAAGGACCGTGGAAGGCACGCTCGCGACAATCCGCGCGATAGCACGGCGCGAGAAGCTTCGGGCGCCGGCCCTTGCCGTGATCGGAGAAGCCGCGCGGCTCCGCCGCGAGATCGCCTGGTTTGAGAAAAAAAGTTTTTTTGGGAAAACCGTTCTTGTCACGCGCGCGAGCTCCCAGGCCTCCGTCTTTTGCCGGATGCTTGAAAATCACGGGGCGCGAGTGGTTGAATTTCCGTGCATTGAAATCCTGCCTCCCGAAGATTATGATGCTCTTGATCAAGCGCTCAAAGGGATCGGTAATTTTGACTGGCTCATCCTGACAAGCCCCAACGGCGCGGAACATTTTCTGGCGCGCATGCGGGCTCTTGGCATGGACTCAAGAGACTTGGCCGGCGTGCGGATAGCCTGCGTCGGTTTTGCCACGGCCGGGGCCCTTTTAAAAGCCGGGCTCAAGGCGGATCTTGTCCCCGAAGTATTTACTTCCGAGGCTCTTTTCGCGGCGCTTAAAGCAGAGGGCGAAATCCGCGGGAGGCGTTTTTTGCTCGCGCGTACGGATATTGCGCCTCCTTTTTTAAAACAGGCGCTTGAGGGGGCCGGGGGTTTTGTTGCTGAAGCTACGGTCTACCGCACGGTCCGGGTCAAGCACCGGCCCGCGGAAGTTTTAAAAACCGCGCGGGCGCTCCTGCGCGGGGACATTCAATATGCCGTTTTTACAAGCGCTTCGACCGTAGATTTTTTCTTTGAGCTATTTGGAAAATACAAACGGCGTTTGAAATGCCGTTTTATTTCGATCGGGCCGGTCACAAGCCGGGCCCTCCGGGCTCACGGAGCGAAACCCTACCGGGAAGCCCGGGAGCATACAATGGAAGGACTTTTGGAGGTGATGAGCCGTGGATGATTTGGGGAGTTTTCCGGAAATTCGCATGAGGCGGTTGCGACAGAGTGAAGCCATCAGAAGCCTTACGGCCGAGACGCGGCTTTCAGCCGATCAATTTGTGATGCCTTATTTTGTCCGCGAAGGCCGCGGCGTGCGGGAGGCCATTGACGCCATGCCGGGCCAGTTCCGTTTTTCACCGGATACTCTTTTGGGGGAGCTTGAAGAGCTTATCCGTGCCGGGATTAAAGCTGTTTTGCTTTTCGGGGTAAGTGGAAAAAAAGATGCGCGGGCGTCCATGGCCGCGGCCGAGCAGGGCCTTATTCAAAAAGCAGTACGGGAAATAAAAAAGCGTTTTCCGGAACTTCTCGTGATCACGGATGTCTGCCTTTGCGCCTACACCGACCACGGCCATTGCGGGGTTTTAACGGACTCGGGAAGCGTGGACAATGACGCTTCGCTTGAAATCCTGGCCCGCTCGGCGCTTTCCCATGCCGAGGCCGGCGCGGACATCGTGGCGCCGAGCGACATGATGGACGGTCGTGTCAAAGCCATCCGTGCGATGCTGGATCAATCGGGTTTTGAACACCTCCCGATCATGAGTTACGCGGCCAAATACGCCTCGGCTTTTTACGGCCCGTTTCGCGATGCGGCCAAGTCCGCCCCGGGTTTTGGGGACCGAAAAAGTTATCAAATGAACCCCGCCAACGCATCCGAGGCGGTTCGCGAGGCCGCACTCGACATTCGTGAGGGGGCCGATATGGTGATGGTCAAACCCGCGCTCGCCTATCTCGACGTGATCCGCGCTGTCGCATCCGCATTTCCCGCGGTTCCGGTCGCCGCTTACGCGGTGAGCGGGGAGTATGCGATGATTGAAGCCGCGGCCCAGAAGGGCTGGGCCGACCGGCAGGCCGCGGTGATGGAGACCATGACGGCTATGGCCAGGGCAGGCGCCCGGATCCTGATCACCTACCACGCCAGACAAATAGCCGGATGGCTTCAAGCTTAAAAATCGCAACCTTTTGCTATATAGAAGGTTAGGGAAATCCTGAAATCTCCCGTCCTGATTTGATAAAGTCCGTCCCGGGGTGTACCTTTTAAGGAGATATTACTTTCATCTAATGGGTGGACCCGGTGAGTCGGGAAGACGCCAAAGAATTTTCCGTATTATTTCTTGAAAAAGATTTTGATTTTATAGACCGCGTTCGAAAGATTTTTGATGAAGATCCAAGCTGCGCCATCCATGTGGACGCGGCCCCGGATGTGGAAGAAGCCCTCAAAAAAGCCACGTCCAATAAATATCACCTTCTTTTAGTCGAAGCCGACGGCGAGAACGAGTCCGGCCTTGAATTCCTCGAAGAATTAAAACGTATCGAAATCAACCTTCCCTTTGTGCTCCTGATGCCGGTGCGTAACGACAGGCTGGTGCGTGAAGCCATGAAATACGGCCTGGCCGACGTTATCATCAAAAGCGAGAGCCAGTTTCAGGACCTTTCAGAAAGACTGCGCCAGTGTTATCAGCTTTTCTGCGAATCGCAAAAGCCGGAAAGCGGTCAGGCCCCTAATATGGAAGACCTCTTCGAGATTCATCCGGCCCCGGAGGTTCGCCGGGAGCGGGCCAAGCTTTCGATTAAAGACGAGCTCACCGGGCTATACAATCACGGCTATCTGCATGACCGGATCGTGCGCGAATTCTCAAGGGCCTCCCGCTACAGTTATCCGATTTCCTGCCTGCTCGTGGATATCGATCACTTCAATGTTATTAACGAGCAATACGGCTATCCGGCGGGCGAGGAACTTCTCAAGGAATGCGCCCAGCTTCTTTTTTCCAACAGCCGCTTGAGCGATTTCGTGGCCCGCTACGGCGGGGAGGAGTTCGCGCTCCTTTTGCCCCATGAAGATTACAAGGGCGCCCAGCAAATGGCGGAGCGAATCCGCGAAATTT
>JAHFHI010000136.1:0-936 GCA_023246995.1 Candidatus Omnitrophota bacterium | reverse complement strand
TAGCGTTTCAATCGGCGTGTCTTCCTACCCCGAGGATTCCATGAAGCACCGGGGAGAGCTGATTACTTTTGCCGCGCAGGCCCTTTACCGAGCTAAAGTTTCGGGCCGTAACCGGGCCACCCTTTATAAGGACATTCTGCCCGTTCTCGGGGATACTTTTCCGGCGCTCAAAATCAGCGAAGACCGCATCGGAGAGTTCCAGCGCAGGATGGCCGAGATTTCAAGCACCGCGAGAAAAGCTTATATGGAAGCTTCCCGGGCCCTGATCATGGCCCTTGAAAGCAAGGATCGCTACACGGTCGGGCACGCGGCCAGCTGCGCCAAGTACGCTTCTCCCGTCGCCGAAATCATGGGCATGAGCGTCGAAGAAGCCGAGGTCGTGCAGCACGGCGCGCTCCTCCATGACATCGGAAAAATCTGCATCCCGGACAATATCCTTCTTAAAAGCGGGCGTCTCACCCTGGCCGAGTTTGAAACCATCAAGCAGCATCCTTATCTGGGCTACAAAATTTTGAAACCGATCCGGTTTCTCCAGCAGGAAGCGATCCTGGTGCTCCATCACCATGAATGGTTCAACGGGGAAGGCTATCCCTGCCGCCTGAAGGGCAACGAAATACCCCTCGGCGCGAGGATCGTCTCTGTGATCGATGCTTACGACACCATGCGCATGGCCGGCGGCCGCTATAAAGCCACCGTCACGGTCGAAAGCGCGGTTGATGAAATGATCGCCTGCTGCGGGACGCAGTTTGACCCGGAAGTGGTCAAAGCCTTTATCGATGTTCTCAAAACCCGGGGCGAGCTCAAGACCGACGACTATAACCACGCCCGGCTTGGAGAAATCCTGCAGACCTTCAAGCTTCAGTAAAACCTCCCGGGCAGCACTTTCTATTATCAAAAAGAACCCCTTGAGATTCCCGGGCCCGCGTAGATAATACT
>JAHFHI010000135.1 GCA_023246995.1 Candidatus Omnitrophota bacterium | reverse complement strand
CGCCGGCGATCTGCGTTTTGCGGCCTATTCGGAAAAAGGACTTGAGATTTCCGAGCTTCGCCGGCTGTCGGATGAACTACGGGCCAGGAGCACCAAAACCGCTTATTTTCTAGCCGCGGAAAATGATGAGAAGATCCACTTTGTTTTAGGGTTAAGCCCGGACCTTGCTAAAAGCGGGCTTGACGCCCGGGAATTGGCTAAAGAACTGGCTGGTTGCCTGAAAGCGCAGGGCGGAGGACGGCCCGATCTTGTTCAGGGCGGTGGTCCTAATACCGGACAGATTGAGGCGGGTTGGCGAGAGATCGTGGAAAAATCAATTGAGTATCTAAAAAGTCAAACCGTCCGTTAGGGGCTTTAAGGCGACTTATGCAGGTTCTTGTTTGGGATAAACAGACCCAGAAAAAAGTCAGGCGTGATTTCGCCAATTTTTTTGACAAAAACGTCTTTAAAAAAGTGAACCGCATTCTGGCCGAAGTCCGGCAGCGCGGGGATCTGGCGATTCGCCGTTACACGCGGGAGTTTGACGGCCTCGACCTCCCTTTGAAGCGCATCCGGGTTTCTCAAGGCGACATTAACCGGGCCTTTGAGAAAATCCAGGTTCCGTTTGTGCCGATCCTGAAAAAGATCAGCGACAACGTGAAGGAATATTATGAGCGCGAGCTCAAGCAGTCCTTTGAGATCAACCGTCCCGGCGGCATTTACCTGGCCAAAAACTATCAGCCGCTTGAACGGGTGGGGGTTTATATCCCCGGCGGTACGGCGCCTCTTGTTTCGACGGTTTATATGACGGTGATTCCGGCCAAAGTGGCCGGCGTGAAGGAGCTCGTCATTGCGACTCCGCCGAATCGCGATACCGGAGAGATTGACCCGAATATCCTTGCGGTCGCCAATTTACTCGGCGTCAATGAAATTTACCGGGTGGGCGGCGCCCAGGCCATCGGCGCGCTCGCTTTTGGCACCCGCACGATTCCTAAAGTCGACAAGATCGTGGGGCCGGGGAATCCCTATGTCACCGAGGCCAAGCGGCAGGTTTACGGTTTTGTCGATATTGACATGGTGGCAGGCCCAAGTGAAGTCGCGATCCTTGCGGATTCCTCGGCCAATCCCGATTACGTCACTTGCGATCTTCTGGCCCAGTCCGAGCACTTCGGCGGCATCGGCTATCTTGTGACACCCTCCAAAAAACTGATCGAGGCGATTCGTAAGCGGGTCGATACCGGCTACATCATCCAGGTCAAGTCGCTTGCCGAGGGCTGCGAAGCGGTGAACGAAATTGCCCCGGAACACCTGGAAATAATGACCGATGAGCCTCAAAAAATGGTGAAGTCGATCCGTCATGCCGGTGCGATTTTTCTCGGGCCCTATTCTCCGGCCGTGATCGGGGATTATGTCGCCGGGCCGAGCCACGTGCTGCCCACCGGAGGAACGGCCCGTTATTTTTCCCCGCTAAGCGCGTCGAGTTTTATCAAAAGCACGCAGATTATTTCTTTTTCCGAAGAAGCCCTGGCGAAGGCGCGCCCGGACGTTCAAAAGCTCACCGAAATGGAAGGCCTCGTGCTTCACCGAATTTCCCTCGAGGCACGCTTTCTAGCCCGCGCCGCCGAAGACAGCGCGGAGAAACCCCTGAAATCCGAAGAGAAGGTAACAAAATAAGGAAATCTATGAAAAACAGCAGCCGCAAAGCCCGGGTTCGCCGCACGACCAACGAAACGGATATTCAGGTCGATCTTTCAATCGACGGCAAGGGGCGATCCAGCGTCGTGACCGGCATGCCCTTTCTTGACCACATGTTGACGCTCTTGGCCAAGCACAGCCTCTTTGATCTCAAGGTCCGTGCGAAAGGGGATCTTCACGTGGATATTCACCACACCAACGAGGATGTGGGCATCACGCTCGGGCAGGCGCTCGCCAAAGCGCTTGGGTCAAAGGCCGGAATCCGGCGGTACGGTTTCGCGAGTGTTCCCATGGATGAGGTTCTCGTCCGGATCACGCTTGATATTTCCGGGCGCCCGTCGCTTCACATCGCCAAATCCAAAGGGGTGCGTTTTTCACGCCTCGAGAACTATTCCTTTCACGATGCGATGGAGCTTCTGAAGGCATTTTGCCAGCACGCGGGAATCAATATGCACGTGGAGGTCCTTTCGGGCCACGACTCCCACCACATTATCGAGGGAGTCTTCAAGGCTTTTGCCAAGGCGCTCGATCATGCGGTCCAGAGGGATCCCCGGGTCGAGGGCGTCCCTTCCACCAAGGGCTCTCTTTGATCACGCTGATTGATTACGGAATGGGAAACCTCCGGAGTGTCTCTAAAGCTTTCGAGCATCTTGGGGCCGACGTGCGGGTTACCTCACGGCCTGAAGATATTTCGCAAGCCCGCAAGCTTGTCTTACCGGGTGTCGGGGCTTTTGAAGACGGCATGGAGGGACTCCGCCGCTTTAATCTGACGGATCCCCTTAAAGATTATCTTCGGTCCGCCGTTCGGCCCTTCCTTGGAATATGCCTGGGCTTGCAGCTTCTTTTTGAAACGAGCGAAGAGTCGCCCGGCGCCGAAGGCCTGGGCATCATCCCGGGAAAAGTAAAGGGCTTCCGCTCCTCCGGCGTGAAAATCCCCCACATGGGTTGGAATCAGATTACCGCCTTCGCCCGGCATCCTCTTTTCGAAGGCGTGGCGCAAAATTCATTTTTTTATTTTGTTCACAGTTTTTTCGGAGTTCCAAACGATCCCGGGGCGGTTGTGGCGACTTGCCGCTACGGGGCCGATGATTTTCCCGCCGCCGTGGGTTTCGGCGCGGCGGTTGCCACGCAGTTCCATCCGGAAAAAAGCCAGGATGCGGGCCTGCTTCTTTTAAA
This sequence comes from Candidatus Omnitrophota bacterium, assembly GCA_023246995.1. GTDB lineage: Bacteria > Omnitrophota > Omnitrophia > Omnitrophales > Aquincolibacteriaceae > JAHFHI01. The sequence goes on along the minus strand of JAHFHI010000135.1, from coordinate 2,093 downwards.
GAATTTTATCCGCTGGAATCCCGCTTCAGTACTGACGCCGAAACCGTGAAGACGATCTATCCGGCCATTGATCTATGGGAAGGCAAGGCCGTGCGTTTGAACCAGGGGGATTTTGAAAAGATGACGGTCTATTCGAAGGAACCCGGGGAATTTGCCAGGCTCTGGGAAAAGGACGGCGCGAGCTGGCTCCATGTCGTAGATTTGGAGGGAGCCAAGAAAGGGATGATTTCAAACGCCGAGAGTCTGCGTGCCATTCGCCGCGCGGTCGGATGCAAGATTGAGTTCGGCGGAGGGGTGCGCAACTCGGATGACATTAAAAAGATTTTCGATCTCGGCGCGGACCGCGTGGTCCTCGGGACTCGCGCCTTGGACAAAAAATTTCTCGAAACCGCCTTGGAGAGTTTTGGGCAGAAAATCGCCGTTGGCTTGGATGTGCGAGACGGATTTGTTCAGACCCGGGGGTGGCTTGAGTCCGGAGCACTCGGGCTGGATGACGCGATCAATTTTTTGAACGATTTTGCTCTTGGAATTTTAATTTATACCGATATTCGAAAAGACGGTATGCTGGAGGGACCTAACTGGGACGGGCTGAACCACGTTTTAGGGCTAAGCCGCGCGAGCGTTCTCCTATCGGGAGGGATTAGCTCCCTTGAGAATATTGTTCAGGCCGGAACCCTGCGTCACGGAGGATTTGCGGGAATGATTATTGGAAAAGCTCTTTATGAGGGGAAATTTACCTTGAAGGCAGCCTTCGAGGCCTTTCGGTCATGATCGGTTCTCCTTTGCGTCCCTACTTTGACATTATTTGGGCCGAACGCGATTGGTCCTGGACGATTGTCGGAATTTTATATCTTTTTGCCGGGCTTTTTGTGCGCGGATGGTTTATGGGCGCGATTGCCGCGCGCTCATCCGAACTCGATCACAAGGCCTCGCATCAGGTCAAGTCCGCGTATTTGCGCAGGGCCGTCGGGGGGTGGGCCCTGTTTTTCCTCCCCCTCGCGCTGATTATTTTCCATTGGCGCCGGGAAGTCTTGCCCTTCAAGATTAACGGGTTCGTGCTTCTTGCTCTGGGAGGCATCAGTTTCACGCTTTCAATTCTTCTGCATTTGCAGGCTTTCTGTCTGGCCGCTCTTCAGATTCTTCAGAAGTACTGCGAAGCTTCCGAAAAAAAACTTTTCGAATAAGATGCTCGCCAAACGCATCATTTCGTGCCTTGACGTCAAGGACGGGCGGGTCGTCAAAGGCGTCCAGTTTACGAATCTTGTCGACGCCGGAGACCCGGTTGCCTGCGCTCAAGCCTATGACGCGGCCGGAGCCGATGAATTGGTTTTTCTCGATATCTCGGCCTCGCATGAAGGCCGAGGCACGATCATTGAGGTTGCCATGCGTGTCGCCGAGTGTGTTTTCATCCCCTTTACGGTCGGGGGAGGCATTGGGACGATCGAACAAATCCGGGATCTTTTGAAGTCGGGGTGTGACAAGGTTTCGATCAACACGAGCGCCCTTGAAAATCCGGGTTTTATCCGGAATGCCAGCAAGCGCTTCGGCAGTCAGTGCATTGTGCTGGCCATCGACGCCCGCCGCGATCCGGAGTTGGGTTGGAGGGTTTACACGCACGGCGGGCGCAAGCCTTTTGCGCGAGGGGCTTTAGACTGGGCCCGGGAGGGGGAATCCCTCGGCGCCGGAGAAATCTTGCTTACCAGCATGGACCGGGATGGAACAAAGGCCGGTTACGATTTGGAACTGACCCGGATGATTTCTGACGGTGTCGGCATTCCGGTCATCGCTTCGGGCGGGGCCGGACGTCCGGAAGATTTTGCGAATGCTTTTGGCCCGGGCAAAGCGGACGCATGCCTGGCCGCCTCACTCTTTCACTTCGGCGAACTTCAGATACCCGCCCTCAAACAATATCTTGCCGCGCAGGGCATCCCGATCCGCCCTCCTAAACTGTAACTACTTGACACACTTTGTTTTTGTGTCATACTAACAGTCCATCTATCTAAAAACAAAGGAGTTAGGATGATAGCGTTCAAATTTAATTCCCAGGGGTTGCTGCCGGCCGTAATTCAGGATGCCGACACGGGGGAGGTTCT
>JAHFHI010000134.1 GCA_023246995.1 Candidatus Omnitrophota bacterium | reverse complement strand
CAAGGAGCATGAGCGAGGCGGCGTCCGTTTTCATAAGAGCGCTCGCGGTATTCATGATGATCCCGAGCAGGGGATCAAGTTCCAGGCTCGAATTGAGCCGGGCGTTTAAAGCGAGGATTTTGCGGAGGTTCGAAACGCCGGTCCCGGAAGCGGCCATTTTAAAACCATCGCCTGAAAAAAAGTCCGAGCAGGGCGGAAACGGCAAACGCGAGCGCGAAATCAAGCGGGCTTTTGAGCGGGGCGCGAAGCAGCCGCAGAAGCCCGACCGGCAGGGCGAAGAATAGCTGCCCGGGCTCGGCCGCGAAAGTGAAAACTAGAAAAATCCATCCGCGCTCGAGCAGTCCATGAGCCATTTCGAAGCTGGTAATAAAATGATCCGGACGCGTGCCGGGCACGTAGCTTTTGCGCAGCGCGTGGAGAAAATAACCGCTCGCGAACCCGGCCGCGATAAACCCCGAGAGTAAAAGCGTGGCTTTGCTGCTTAAGTACAGGGTCTCAAGACGGCCCATTTGGGAAAAGGCCGGTTCCACGCGCCCTTCGGGTAAAAGAAGCACGGACCCAAGAAAGAGGAAATGGAGGATCTGGTCAATCGTAAAGCAGGCGAAAATCTGGCGCGGATACTTTTCCTGGAGACTGTATTTAATCCGGTCCTGGTAATAGTGAATCGCGGTCAGAACCGCGAGCAGGATGACGATCCGCGGTTTGGAAAGATAGGGCGCGAGCAGGAGCGCGTAGCAGAGGCCGTGAATCACCGCGTGGGCGCTGTGGCCGAGGACGCTTCGCAGCTTGAGGCGGTAGAGCTCTTCAAACTGCAGGATGAAATCCGCGATCAGATGGCCCAGGCAGAGCTTATAGAAGACGAACAAGGGCTTTTTCCTCCTTTTTGCTAACTGTATCACAATTTTATCGGCATTCGCAGGCGTGGATTTGACATTTTCCGGGGGCTGAAACCGGGGACGGACCCTCTGGACAATCCGCCGGGCCCGTTGTATATTACTGGCTCTAAAATTTCGTTTTACCCTAACCCGTTATTTTTCAAGCCGATGGAGTGATTTCAATGACGAAGGAACTTGTGCTAACCGACGCCAATTTTCAAAAAGACGTTTTGGGCGCGTCCCAGCCCGTTTTGGTGGATTTTTGGGCCGAGTGGTGCGGCCCCTGCCGCATGCTCTCTCCGGTGGTGGCGCGCATCGCGGAAGCCAATCAGGGGAAAATCATCGTGGGCAAGATGAACGTGGACGAGAATCAGGAAACCCCGCAGAAGTACGGCATTCAGGGCATCCCCACGCTTCTTTTTTTCAAAAACGGAAATGTGGTGAATCAAATTGTGGGTTTTCAGGGGCAGGACAATATCCAGCGCGCCGTCGATGAGGTCGTGAGTGCTTGATTTAAAAGATCTGCCGCGCGAAATGGCCCGGCCGGCAGGGGTGAAACCGCTCACGGCGTTGCAGGACCGGGCTGTGTACGGCCCGATTGCCTCGCGCAGGCTCGGTCTTTCACTCGGAATCAATCCGCTTCCGGTCTCGTACAAGTTTTGCGATTTTGATTGCGTTTACTGCCAGTACGGCTGGACCCCCGAAAAAGGCACGGGGGAAAAACTGAAAACACTTCCGGCGCTTCTCGATGAAATCGAAGAGAGTTTTAAGTTTCACCGCACGCAAGGCACTCCGGTGAAGTGCCTGACCTTGGCCGGGAACGGGGAGCCCACGCTTTATCCTGATTTTTTGGGCCTGGTCAAAGGCCTCCGGGAGTTGAGAGACCAGTATTTTCCGGGCGTTCCGATCGGCATTCTTTCCGATTCTTCGCAGGCGCACCGGCCGCAGGTGAGCGAAGCTCTCGCGCTTCTTGAGGAGCGCTACATGAAACTCGACGCCGGGGAAGAAAAGCTGGTGCGCGAGGTGAACCGCCCGCGCGGGGGTTTTGATTTTGAGCGCATGGTCGAAGCGCTTTCCGGCCTTCGGGATAGCGTCATCCAAAGCCTTTTTATGGAGGGCAGCCACGACAACACCGCTCCCGAAGCGCTTGAAGCCTGGGCACGGGTTGTCGCGAGGATCAAGCCCCGGGAAGTTCAGGTTTATACGATCGACCGCGGGCCCGCGGACCCGGGCCTGCGTGAAGTTCCGGTTGAAAAACTCGAGGAAATCGCCCGGTTTTGTCAGGCGAAGACGGGCGTCCGGTCCGTTGTTTTTGATTAAAAAACTCTCAAGGAGAATAAAACCATGAAGATTACGCCAGGAAAGCTCAAGCACATGAAGGCCTTATCCGATTCGAAGGGAATTATCCGCGCCGCGGCCATGGATCAGCGCGGCTCGCTCCGCAAGTCCATTGCCAAGGCCAAGGGCGTGGATCCCAAGGAAATCACGCAGGAAATGATGGAAGAGTTCAAAATCGCGGTGAGCCGGGTTCTAACGCCGCACGCGAGCGCGATTCTTCTTGATCCCGAGTTCGGCCTCCCGGCCGCAAAAGCCCGCAGCAAGAAAGCCGGGCTTCTCCTGGCTTATGAGTCAAGCGGCTATGACAACACCCGGCCCGGACGTCTTCCGGATCTTCTGGATGACTGGACGGCGCGCGACATTGCCGAAGAAGGCGCGGATGCCGTCAAGATCCTGATTTACTACACCCCCTTTGATTCCAAGCAGGTCAATGACATCAAGCACGCCTTTGTCGAGAGAATCGGGGCCGAATGCGCGAACCGCGACATTCCGTACTTTCTGGAATTCGTGGGCTATGATCCGAACTCGGAGGATGTCAACACGCTCGAGTATGCCAAGAAAAAACCCGAGATTGTGGCCAAGAGCATGCAGGAATTCACAAAGCCCCAGTATCAGGTGGATGTCCTGAAAGTGGAAATGCCCATCAACATGAAATTCACCGAGGGCACGAAATCCTTTCAGGGACAGGCCGCTTATACCCGCAAAGAAGCGATCCAGCATTTCCGTAAGACCGCGAAGGTCACGACCAAGCCCTTTATTTATTTGAGCGCGGGCGTGGGGGACGATGAGTTTCGCGAGAGCCTTGAGCTGGCCGCCGAATCGGGCGTGGCTTATAACGGCGTTCTCTGCGGGCGCGCGACCTGGAAAGAAGGCATTCCGGTTTACGCCAAGGAAGGCGTCAAAGGCCTCGAGGCATGGCTGAAGGAGTACGGGGTTCGCAATATCCTGGCCCTGAACGCGGTTCTGGAAAAGGGCGCCAAGCCCTGGTACGCGAGCCTGGGCGTCAAAAAACCCGCCGCTTCGGCCAAGCGCAAACTCGTCGGCGCGCGTTAGAGCGCGCGCGGGCGAAAGCTAAGGCCCCGGGCAAGGCAAACGGATGCGATACCGGCAGCTTGGCAAATCCGGGTTCAGCATTTCGGAAATCGGGTTCGGGGCGTGGGCCATCGGCGGCACCAGTTACGGTCCTACCCGGGATGAGGATTCCCTTGATGCGCTTGAAGCGGCCTGGGAAAACGGCGTCAATTTTTATGACACGGCCGACACCTACGGCCACGGCCACAGCGAAGAGCTGATCGCGCGGTTTTTGAAAAACAAGCCGCGGGACCAGGCTTTTATCGCGAGCAAGGCGGGCTGGGATTTTTATCACGGCGCCAGCCGCAAAAACTTTGATCTGGAATACCTGCGCTTCGCCTGCGAGGAAAGTCTGAAGCGCCTTCAAGTCGAGAGCCTGGACCTATATCAGCTTCACAACCCCTCCCTTGAGCTCATTGAAAAGGGGGAGGTCGTCGGTGTGCTGGAAGCGCTTAAAAAAGAAGGCAAGATCCGCTTTATCGGGATTTCAATCCATAGCGAGGCTGAAGCCCTCGCCGCGCTTCGGGACCCGAGGGTCGAGAGCCTTCAGCTCGTTTTCAATTTGATTGATCAGCGGATGTCCGAACGGGTTTTTAGCGAGGCCCAGGCCCGTCAGGCGGGGCTAATCGTGCGCGAGCCCTTGGCCTGCGGCCTTCTGACGGGCAAATACAAGCCGGGCCATGAATTCGTGAAGACCGACCACCGGCGGCGCTGGACGAGCGAAAAATTGGAAATGGATTTAAAAAAAGTCGAGACTCTGCGCAGCGTGCTCGCGACCGAGCGCTTAAGACTGCCGCAGGCGGCTTTAGAATACGTGCTTGATTTTGAGGCCGTCTCGAGCGTGATCCCCGGGGCCAAGACCCGCGAGCAGGTGCTTCAAAACGTCTCGGCCTCCGGGAATCCGAAATTGAGAAGCCAGGAAGCTTATCAGCTGCGCGAGCTTTATCATCATAACGAAATATTCCGGCATGGGTTTTAGGCATTTTTTAACGGGGGAGCTTGAAGGGCCATGAATCTTACGCAAGAACAGAAAATCCGCTACAGCAGGCATTTTATCCTTCCCGAAATCGGGGAAGAGGGGCAGAAAAAACTTCTGGCCGCGAAGGTTTTGATCATCGGAACCGGGGGGCTCGGTTCCCCGATCGGGCTTTATCTGGCCGCCGCGGGCGTGGGCACGCTCGGGCTTGTGGATTTCGACACCGTGGATCTCTCGAACCTCCAGCGCCAGATCCTGCACACCAACGACGCCATCGGAACGCCCAAGATCGACTCGGCCGAAGTGCGCATCAAGGCCATGAACCCCGATACGAAGGTCGTCAAGTATCCGGTCCGGCTTACTTCCGAAAACGCGCTTGGTATTTTAAAAGACTACGATGTGGTGATCGACGGGACGGATAATTTTCCGACCCGCTATCTGACTAACGACGCCTGCGTTTTTTTAAAAAAGCCGAACATCTACGGCTCCATTTTCCGCTTTGACGGCCTGGCCACGGTTTTTAAGCCGGGCGACGGGCCCTGCTACCGCTGCCTTTATCCCGAACCGCCTCCGCCGGGCATGGTCCCGAGCTGCGCCGAAGGGGGAGTGCTCGGAGTACTTCCGGGCGTGATCGGCGTGATTCAGGCCACCGAAGCCGTAAAATTGATCACGGGCATCGGCTCGAGTCT
>JAHFHI010000133.1 GCA_023246995.1 Candidatus Omnitrophota bacterium | reverse complement strand
TGGCGGAGAACTTTTGGCCGGCCGGGTGGATCTCGTTATTTTGATGACCGGCGTCGGGACCCGGTTTTTGATGGAAATCCTGACCCGGAGGTTCGCAAAAGAAGAAATTCTGCGTGCTCTGGCAAAACTGACGACCGTCGCCCGCGGGCCCAAACCCGTGCAGGCGTTAAAAGAGCTCGGCATGATGCCTACCCTGACGGTGCCGGAACCGAATACCTGGTTTGAGATTCTCGAAACCCTTGATTTAAGCCGCAAAAGCGTTCCGCTCGAGGGGAGCACCGTCGCGATTCAGGAATACGGGGAGGCTAATGAGAATCTTGTTGAAGGCCTTCAGAAACGAGGCGCGAAGGTGATGCGGGTTCCGGTTTATCGCTGGGCACTTCCTGAAGATCTCGCGCCCCTTGAAACGGCTTTAGGCGAAATTATTTCCGGAAAAGTACAGATCGTTTTCGTTACAAGCGCGGCCCAGATAAGAAGCGTGCTCAAAGTCGCTTCTGAAAAGGGGATCGAAGCCGAGCTGCGCCGCGCGCTAGGGCGTGTCGTCGTCGCTTCCGTAGGGCCGATGGCCACACAAGCCCTTCAGGCCGCGGGAATTCCGGTAGACTTCGAGCCGAGCCATCCCAAGATGGGGCATTTGGTCGCAGAAACCGCGTCCCGCGCCCGGGAGCTTATAAGCCAAAAGCAAAGCCCGCCCTCAATCGTATTTCCCGGTCAATCGGATTTTCCTTCGAGTGCTTCGGCAAGGCGGGATTCGGTTTTTCTCAAAGCCTGCCGGCGTGAGCCGGTGCCTTACACGCCTATATGGCTTATGCGCCAGGCCGGGCGTTATATGGAAGAGTACCGCAAGATCCGGGCCCGGGTTTCCTTTGCGGAGCTTTGCCGCACAAGAGAGCTTGCGGCCGAGGTCGCCATTACGGCCTGCCGGAAAATCAACGCGGATGCCGCCATTCTTTTTTCGGATATTCTTCTTCTGGTTGAGCCTCTTGGTTTCAGTCTGGAGTACGAACAGAAGGAGGGTCCCGTGATCAAAGGCAGCTTAAGCCGCCGGGAGGATGTGGACCGTTTGATGGAAATCGAGCCTGAAGAGTCGCTCGCGTTTGTTTTCGAGGCCCTCAAGCTTACCCGCGCGGGGCTGGACCCCGGGATTCCACTGCTTGGTTTTTCCGGGGCGCCCTTTACGCTGGCCTCTTATGTGATCGAGGGGGGGACTTCCCGGGCATTTATCAAAACTAAACAGTTTATGTTTCACGACAAGGGCGCATGGGATGCCCTGCTTGAAAAGATCACCCGGGGGCTCGTGAAATATTTAAACGCCCAGATTCGGGCAGGCGCCGACGCGATACAGATTTTTGACAGCTGGGCCGGCTGCCTTGCCCCGGACGATTACCGCGATTTCGTGCTGCCTCACACGAGGCGTCTCCTGGGCGGGCTTGAGCCGGGCGTGCCGGTAATTTATTTCGGCACCGGCACCGGAGCTTTCCTTGAACTCACGGCCCAGGCCGGGGGAGACGTGATCGGGGTGGATTGGCGGATTTCTCTGGATCAGGCCTGGAAGAAAATCGGGCCCCAGCGCGCCATTCAGGGAAACCTGGACCCTGCGGTCCTGCTCGGGCCGCGTGAAGAAATCTTGCGCAGGGCCCGCGCGATTTTGGAAGAAGCCGGGGGCCGGCCGGGGCATATTTTTAACCTGGGCCACGGCGTTTTACCCTCCACCCCGGTTGAAAATGTCAAAGCGCTGGTGGATTTTGTCCATGAATTTTCCGCGCGCCGCTGAAAAAAAACGCGTCATCATTCTGGGCGGCGGCATCACCGGGCTAAGCGCGGCGCACAAACTTATCGAACTCTCACGGGCTGGAGAGGAAAGCACTTTCCATCCGGAGATCCTCCTCGCCGAGGCTTCCGGACGTCTGGGCGGACTCATCCGGACCCGGCGCGAGCAGGGATTCCTGATCGAGTCCGGCCCGGATTCCATGATTTCAGAGAACCCCTGGGCAATTGATTTATCCCGCAGGCTCGGGCTCGAGAACCAAATGATCCCCACGCAGGAAAAATTTCGCCGGAGTTTTATTTGGCGCGCAAAAAAACTTCGGCCGGTTCCCGCGGGATTTTATTTGATGGCCGCGCCCAAGATAGAGACTCTTCTTGGACTGCCTTTTATGAGCCTGCCTGGGAAGTGCCGCATGGCTCTTGAGCCATTGATCAGAAAAAAATCTTGTGCCGGAGATGAGAGCGTGGGGAGTTTTATCCGCAGGCGTTTTGGTTCCGAAGCGCTTTCGGCGATCGGCCAACCCATGATCGGCGGCATTTACATGGCCGACCCCGAACGCTTGAGCCTGGCTGCGACGCTTCCCCAGTTCCTCGAAATGGAGCGCAGGCACGGGAGTGTGATCCGGGGCCTTAAGGAAAGAGCCGCGAAGTCCGCGGAGAGGGCGGGTCAAATGGCGGGCGGACCCCGCTACAGCCTGTTTATGTCTTTCCGGGACGGCATGCAAACGCTGGTTGATGCCCTCGAGCGCGCGCTGACGGGTTCTCTGGATGTTCGCATTCATTCGCGCCCCATGACACTTGACCGCGCAGGAAGCGGGTGGGAGATTCGTTTTGAAAAGGAAAAGATTTTTGCGGATGGCGTTTTGGTCTGCCTTCCGGCCCGAGAAGCTGCACGGCTTTTAAAAACCTCGGCGCCGGAAGTTTCAAAGCCCCTTGCTCAAGTCCGCTATGAATCCGTGATCAGTCTAGCTTTGGGATTCAAGCGAGAGGACGTCGGGCATCCCTTGGACGGTTTTGGGATCGTGATTCCCTCGAAAGAGGGATTTCAGACCGCGGCCTGCACGCTTTCAAGCGTTAAGTATCCGGGCCGCGCGCCGCAGGGCCGGGTCCTTCTGCGCGCTTTTCTGGGAGGGGCTTTTAACCGTGAAGTCCTGGAGAAGTCGGACGATGAGATCCTCCGGACGGTGCGTTCGGAGCTTAGGCAGATGCTGGGGATCACGGGAGATCCTGTTTTAGAACACCTCGAGCGCTATCCGGATTCGATGCCGCAGTATGAAGTCGGGCATTTGCAAAGAATGGATAAAATGGAAAAAGCGCTTGAGGCCTATCCGGGCCTTGCCCTTGCCGGCAACGCCTATCGCGGGGTGGGGATTCCCGACGCCGTCCGTTCGGGGGAGGAAGCCGCGGAGCGGATTTATGCTTTTTTGAATTCTCCAAAGGAGAGCGTCCGTCATGGAGTTTGATCATGTGCTTCTGATAGGTTTCGGGGGCCCGAGGAACCAAGCGGAAGTGCGGCCTTTCCTCGAACAGGTGACACGGGGCACGCGCATCCCCGAGGAGCGAATCCGCGAAGTAGAGCATCACTATGAGGCGATCGGCGGAAAGTCTCCTTATAATGAATACACGTTTCAGCTCGCGGCAAAACTCGAGGAGCGGCTTGCTCAATCCGGAGCCGGATTGCCGGTATTGACCGGCATGCGTAACGGGCATCCTTTTTTGAAGGAAACGCTTTCTCTTATCCGTGAACGCGGCCTGAAACGCGGTTTTGCGATTGTGCTTGCCTCCCACCGGTCGGATGCCAGTTACGGCAAATATATCCGGAGCCTCGAAGCTGCCCAGAAAGAAGCGGGGGCTTCGGAAATTTTTTATAGATTGGCGGACCCCTGGCACGAGGACCCGCTTTTTATTGAGGCCCAGGCCGGCCAAATTCTAAAAGTGTTTAAAAATCCGAAGATGCCGGGGCTTGAAGAGATGTCGCTAATCTTTACGGCCCACGCCATCCCCGAGGCGATGGCGAAGGAGTGCCTCTACCGCGAAGAGTTCGAGGCTTCAAGCGCGCTTGTGGCCGGGCGGCTTGGCGTCCCCCGTTGGAAGAGGGCCTACCAGTCGCGGAGCGGAAACCCGCGCGATCCGTGGCTCGAACCGGACACGCATCTGGTCCTCGAAGAGGTCCGCGCGGAGGGCTCAAAAAACGTTCTCTTCGTGCCGATTGGTTTTTTGTGCGATAATGCCGAGGTTTTATATGACCTGGATATCGAAGCGGCCGGCCAGGCCCGTCGTCTGGGGCTTGATTATTATCGCGCTTCAAGCGTGATGGATCACCCGGCTTTTGTGGAGTTGTTGGCCCAAAGGATCCCCCGTCAGGGTTTGAGGCCTTAGTTTGCGGGTTCGCTTTGTGAACCATGGGCGAAGCATTTGGAAAGAATTTCAGCGCCCGGGATTTTTTTTGAAGTATTTGGATACACTCCCGGACAAGAACGTATGGTTTTTAATCTAAAAAAATGGATCAACCCGAGTACGAGAAAAAGAAAGAAAAAGAAAAGGAATTTTACACCGCAACGCCGCCTAGAGGGCTGCCTATTCTTAGGCATCCGGTTTTAGCCCGATGGATTGCTTTCAATTATCACTTCGCAAGAATGCAGATGGCGAAATTCGTGCGGCAGCACGGAGCCGGGCCCGGAAAACTCTTAATTGCCCCCTGCGGGACAGGCGTTGATCTGCCGTATTTGGCAGAGTTTGCCGCGGAAGCATACGGTATTGATCTCTCACCCGTTGTTCTTGCGGATTGCCCAAAGGAGATGAATGTCAGAGAGGGCGACATTCTCGAATCCGGATATTCCGACCAAATGTTTGATTTGATCGCGAGCCCGCTTTTTTTTCATCATCTTTTAAGGGTCGGGTTCGTGCCTTTTTTGAAAGAATTCCACAGAATCCTTAAACCCGGGGGAGGGCTGGTCATCTTAGAGCCGTCGATTTGGTACCCGCTTAATCTTATGACCAGACCCATCAAATGGCTTTGCAACAACCCTTTCGGTGAGGTGGAGGATGAATCCGCTTTTCATCCCGGGCTGCTGATAGAGGTGCTCAAAAGTGTCGGATATAAAAACATTGAAATGCGGGCCGCGACCTTTAGTCATGCCGCTTTTCCGACACCCTTTGCCCAATGCGTGAACTGGGTCACAAAGCCGCTCTATGATGTCTGGCCCTTT
>JAHFHI010000132.1 GCA_023246995.1 Candidatus Omnitrophota bacterium | reverse complement strand
GCTCCCCTACCGTCGTATTGACGGGCGGGGCGTCAAATACGGGGAGAATGGTCAGAGAAGCTTCCGGGCCGTGAACCTTGCGAAGGGACGAAAGGACCTCCGCCAAGGCCCCCTGATAGAAGGCTGAATCCTGCGCGTTTTTAGCTTTTCGCCCCCGCACTTCCGAGCGCGGGCGGCCGCTTTCATCGTACTTTGCGAGGTCATAGCGTCGGTATTCGTAATCAATCCCCGCGCCGCCCCTGTCGGCGTCGACAAAAACTTTTTGGCCGCCGAGTTTTTCGGCGTATTGGGCATTCACAAAGGAAGTAATGTAGGCAAAGTCCTGTTTTCTGGCCTCGGCAAAAAAAGCGGCGCGCAGCGCATCCCCCATCCCGCTTTTCTGGTATTCCGGACTCACGGCCCTCGAAACGATGTAGAGCGTCCGGGGTGCAGCTTGCGCGCCGGACGGGTAAAGGGGATCTTTCTTGAGCTCCGGATTGAAATAGGGCGTTTCGAGGGGCCCGCCCATGATATAGGCGACGAGTTTCCCCTGATCAAAAAATCCGAAAAATATCTGGGTCGGATCCTGAAAAAGCCGCCGGATGAATCCCGCTGAAAATCTCATATGCGCGGGGAACAGTCCTTCGAGCTCTTCGAAATCCATTTTCAGAAGCGACTTCGCGTCGTAGCGCGCGGCCCTGTGAATACGCTTGATATCGGCAATCAGCATTTCGATATAGGGCTCCAGCGGTTTTAAATGAGGAAAACCCTGCGGAACCACCACCTGGGAAAAATCCAGCTCTGAAAGATGCGCTCTCAAGGTTTTGATATCTTCCAGCCTGATCCGCTTCGGCCCTTCCCGCACAACCTCTTCGAACTTTGCTTCCGGCGCGCTGCGCACCTCCGAACGGCGGCCAAATCGCACGAGTTCCTTTTCCAGCGTATCAACCCGCTTGGAAACACTCGCGGGTTTGACTTCATTTTGTTCGAGAAGCCATCGTTCGATTTCGCTGCGATACGTATCCAAAAATGCCAGCAGGAACAATGCCGTGTGCTTCTGACTCACGGTGTCGCTCGGGAGTGTTTGAACGGACTTTGTGATTAGGGGGTCAACCGGTCCGGACGCGAAAACTCTTTCAGCCAGTTTTCCGTAAAGGGCCGCGAGGGTCTCTTCGGTGCTTGCTTTCCCGAAAAAGATACTCCGCAAAACAGCCGATTTTTCATTTTTGAGCTCCGCATCAAGAAAGCTGTAAAGCTCTTGGCGAATCTGCTCCTCGTCAAAAAGCCTGACGGCAATCTCCCGGGCCAGAGTCCCGAGGAGTTCCTCATTAAGGCCCCGGCCGGTAAAGGCCTTAAGCTCTTTGGTCACCACTTTCACGAGAGGACGTTTGAAATGATCTTCCTCTAAAATGCGGAGTCCTCTCAGGAGGGCGCTTTGATAGTCCTCCCTGGTTTGAAGCGCTTGCTGCCGCTCGGGAGCAAGCGGCGTGTACATGTAAAACCGTCCCGTTTCGATGCTTGCCGAGGGCGTGATCCCAAAGGCTTCCTCCAGAGCTTCCGTTGCCCAGGGAAAAGACGCTTCCAGAAATACGGGAAATCCCGTGCGGTAGGCTTTGATCCCGGCGACGGCTTTACGCACCTGTTCATGGTTAAAGCTCGGAAGCATATCCTGCGGCAGGGCAATGCCCGCAAAACCCCGGTCCATGGCAATTTTTTCGAGCTGCTTTAGAATCTGCGCGATGGCACGGCTTGGAATCACCGCGTCCGGAGATTGAATCGTATCTACGGCAAGCACTTTGAGGCTTTCATCCCCCAGCACATGCGTTTCCGTGAACCCGACATAGCCATAAACCTGCCCGTCACGCTCAATGGCGTAATAGTGATTGGCCGGATGCAGCGCGGCAAAGGCGTTGTCCTCCACACACTGCGTGCAGTCCTGCCCGATGTGGCCCCGGTAACCGGCCTCAAAACCCATATACCGGAATTGAAAAGTGTGCTGTGTGTCCGAGACCGATTTCCCCATGCTCACAAGAAGCCCGGAAACTTTGCGGCGCATCTCTCCAAGCGCTGCGGAGACTTTACTCGGGATGATGACATTGCCCTGAACTTCCGCGGGCCTGTGCCTCGCTTCTCCGTCGAGAAGGCGGGACGCTTTTTGGAGCTCCAGATAGCGGTCGTTTACGATCTGGTCAAGCGCGCTTAAAACGCTCGCGGCTTCTTCCTCGGGCCGGAACCTGTTTTTGATCTGCGCTTCGCTGTAGCCATAGGCCAGGACCGCCCGGAGAATCTCTTCGGGCGGGGTCTTTTTGTCATAGGCCAGCACCGCAAAGAGCGCCTCAACTTTTTCCGCTTCCGGAAGTCCTCCGAAGGAAGCGAGCGCCTGAACCGGAGTCTGGGTTTTAAAAAATTCGTCTTCAAGGCCGCCCAAATAAGCCTTGAGCATCTTGCCCGTGATGAGCTTTTCGGTTCCGTCGGCCTTTTGCTTTTCCCGGATCTTGAGGTAGGCATACATGCGTTCCCGGCGCGATGATATTTTCGGGTCCGATGTCTCAAGGGCCCACTGCGCCGCGGCCCATGCCGCCGCGTCCTCAAGCCGCGCCGTCATTTCACCCTTGAGTTTTACGGCTTCCTCTTGAAGATCCGCGGAAAGTTCCGTCGCGTAGGTGCTGATCTGGAAATCCGGATATCCGGGGTTGGCGAAAAGAACGGCGAGGAGCTCCGGATGATCTTCCCAAAAAATATCCGCGTCGTCGAAATCTTTAAGGAGCTTGCCGAATTCACCGCGCGGCATGTAACTCTCCCCGGGATGCGCGCTTTCCCAAATGCCCTTGATCGCTTGATAGGCGCCGTCGGGATTTTCTTCGATCCAAAGCTTCACATACCCGGGGTTCTCGTCGAGAAACTCGGTCAGTCTGTTGGTGCCCGGGATAAAATTTTCTTCAAATTTTAAAGTTTCCCGATAGCGGGGTGATTTTTCAATCAAAGCCTTAAAAAATTCCCGAAGCTTATCCTCACTCATCAAATCGGGGTAATTATAAATCCCGCCCGGAACAGTGCGGACTTCGGAGCGCTTCCCCCGAGGCGCGGCCGGGGCGGGTATGGCTTCACGTACCGGCCTTCCGGCCTGACGCAAAATCCGGCGCTGAACCAACTGGATTCGGTGCTGAATCCAGTTCATGTCTTCCCCGAGCAGGGTTTGCATCTCGGGGGGTTCCATCCGCCGGGGAAGGTCCATGGTGGATTCAAAGAGATCGCGTGCCGAGGAATTTTGAAGGGCCGCTTCCAGATAGGCGGGGCGTCCTTCAGCGGACTGGATTTTGGGCGCCACAAGAGCGTAATGATACCCCTGTTCACCAAAAAATCTCTGGAACGGGCCCGAGTGAAATCCGCCGGTAATAACAACCGCCTTTTCTTCCCCGCTTTCCTTCAGGCGCGCCAGAATATTCTCAAGCATCCACCGGTCACGGTCTTTGGTCCCCGAGTAAAATTCAAGCGCGCTTTGAAAAAGCCGGTCAATTTCCCGGGTATGCCCGAACTCCAGATTCCGCACCCGGCCGTCCGAGTTGAGCTCGGAGAATCTCGCCAAAACGGCCGAAGGGCGGATGGAATCTCCTCTTTCGAGTATCCTCTCGTAATCTTGCGGCGTTAGCTCGAGCGCGAAGAGTCTTTTTAAAAGCCGGTGATCTTTCAGAAGAAGGAGGATTTTCCGCTCCCGGGGCCCGGGCGCAAGACGGCGCGCGATTTTTTCCGCCAGTCTTTCACTCTCCTCAAAAAGCCTTTCGGCTTTAAGTTCACTCTGCAGGATCAGATGCCCGATCCAGTATCGGACATTGGGATAGGCGCGAAAATCAAAATCCGCGGGAAGTGCCGCGGCCATGCGCTCAAAAAGAAGTCCGGTTTCGGGGTCCGGAAGGGAGTCGCGGGTCAGGGACGAAAAAAGCAGTTTACGCACCGGCCGGTAAATATCGCCCGGGACCGTGCGGATGGCTTTTAGAAATTCCTTTTTCTCATCTTCGAGCTTCGCGGGGTCCATCCCTCCTTCGAATTCCCCGAGCTTGTAATAGCGCCGCAGCATAGGCCACTCGATCTGATGCCGGGGGTCGATCAGATCAAGCCCCAAATGCTTCAGGGCTTCCCCTTTGAGATAGTCGATCCATCCGGTAATAGCCAGGACTTCTCCTTCGGAGGCTTCCAGACGTTTTAGAAAATCCCGGAGCTTTTTGTTCAAATAGGGCGCTGTCAGACGCTCGATTTGAAGATCCATGTCCTCGAGAAATCCTTCCGAGGTCCGGCTCTGGGTCAGAACAGTTTTAAAGGCGTCACGGTTTTTCCTGTAGGCTTCGACGTTTTCAATGCCGTAGGCCGGCACGCCGGGCTCTTCAAGGAGGAAAAGCTCATCGCCTTTGACGAGCGCTTCCTTGGCAAGCTCCTCGGCCATCCTTCGGTTCAGGTCTTTGCGGCCCGGGAAAAAATTGAGCAGTTCGGGGTCAAGCTTTGAGGCGCTCCCTTCCAGCAAGAGCAGCTTGAAGCCGTAGGTGTCTTTGAGATAGTGCAGGAGCTTCTGGATTTTTTTCTGCGCCTCATAATTTCCGTGCGCGGTCTGAATATGGACGATGGCCGGACCGGATCCGGATTGAATAGCCTGAACGACCCCGAGCCTGGGAGGAAGTGTCAGTTGGAATCCGATATTGGGGGCCTCGACTTCGGGGGAAAAACCATAGACCGGCCCGGGCGATATACCGGTTTGTGTCAAAAGAAAGATTATGGCCGTAAGTAATGAGACAGACCTTAAACCCAGGCGATTTCTCATGCCCTCTTTCGTGGGTTAAATGTTATGAATTAAACACTTATTTAACTCTTTTAATAATACCCGACGATATTTCTCCCTACAAGTTGCCGGGGGATTAAATTTAAGTGCCAAAACTAACGATAATAACAACCATGTCCGCTCTCACGATGGCCTCAACGGGTGCCAACGCCATCCTGCATATCCTCATGGCTGTT
>JAHFHI010000131.1 GCA_023246995.1 Candidatus Omnitrophota bacterium | reverse complement strand
CCGACCGACGGCCGCTACGGCGAGAACCCGCACCGGACCCAGCACTACTACCAATATCAGGTTATTTTGAAACCGGCGCCGGTAAACTCGCAGGAACTTTATCTGGAAAGCCTGAAGGCGCTCGGCATTGATCTTCTCGCGCACGACATTCGTTTTGTGGAAGACGACTGGGAATCCCCGACGCTCGGCGCCTGGGGCCTCGGCTGGGAAGTCTGGCTCGACAGCCAGGAAATCACCCAGTTTACTTATTTTCAGCAGTGCGGGAGCATTGATCTTGAAATGGTTTCCTGCGAGATCACCTACGGGCTTGAGCGGATCGCCATGTTTCTGCAGGGCTGCGAATCCCTTTTTGAGATTGAATGGAACAAGGGCGTTTTGTACGGGGATGTGCACCTGCAGGGGGAACGCGAATTTTCAAAATTCAATTTTGAGCTTTCGGATTCCGAGATGTGCCGCAGGCATTTTGAGGATTACGAGCGCGAAGCCAAGCGGCTTCTTGAAAACGGGCTGGTGCTCCCGGCTTATGATTTTTGCCTGAAGACCTCCCACCTTTTTAACCTTCTTGACGCGCGGGGAGCCGTGAGCGTGAACGAAAGGCCGCGTTATATCGGCCGGGTTCGGGCTCTGGCGCGTGCCTGCGCCGAAGGCTATCTGAAAAGCCGTGAAGCGCAAGGGTTTCCGCTGATCAAGCCCGGCAAAAAAAAGAAACGCTGAAAATTCATGCCTAATCTTTTAGTCGAGCTCGGAACCGAGGAACTGCCGGTAGACATTCTGGATGTGATCTACGGCGAGCTGCGTCCGCGCGCTTCCGAGCGGCTCGGCCAATACCGCCTGGCTTTTAAGGAAATCCGGGTTGAGGCCACGCCGCGGCGAATCGCTCTTTTTGTCGAAGGGATCGCCAACCGCCAGGAAGATGAAACGGTTCAGAGCGCCGGGCCCTCGGTTGAAAAGGCTTACGATGCCGAGGGCCGGCCCACCCCCGCGCTGCAGGGATTTTTAAAAAGCAAGCAGGCGACTTTAAAAGAAATTACCGTAAAGGAAACACCCCGGGGCAAGCACATCACCCTTGAGCGGGTTCATGCCGGGAAGTCCGCGGCAAGCGTGCTGCCCGCGATTCTTAACGAAATTTTCACTTCGCTTTCGTTTCCGAAAATGATGCGCTGGGAAAGCACGGGCGCGCGTTTCCCGAGGCCGGTACGCTGGATCGTGGCGCTTCTTGATAAAAGGGTGCTATCTTTTTCCTTCGGCGCGGTCAGGGCCGGGGACATTACTTTCGGACACCGGTTTCTTCATCCCAAGCCCGTGCGCGTCCAGAGCGCCGATTGGGAGACTTACCGCAAGACCCTGAAGCGCTGCCGCGTCTTTTTAGATCTGGCCGAGCGCAAATCAAAAATCGGGCTCGAACTTCAGGGGCGTTTCGGGCAGAAAACATTCGACCAGGATCTCGTCCATATTACGGCGCAGCTGGCCGAGGATCCCTACATGTTACAGGGAAGTTTTTCGAAAGACTATCTGGAGCTTCCTTCCGAAGCCTTGGCGAGCTGCATGAAAAAAAATCAGAAAATTTTCGCGCTCTATGACGCCAGGGGCCGCCTGACCGGGCAGTTCGCGGCGGTCTTAAACGGCCGCCGGAAGGGGCTCTCCCGCATTCGCCGGGACTATGAAAACGTGCTCGAGTCGCGGCTCCGGGATGCCCGCTATTTTTTTAAAGCCGACACGCGCGAACCGCTTGAAAACAAGCTGGCGCTGCTCGAGCAGGTCACGTATCTGGGAAAGCTCGGCAATATGCGCCAAAAAACAGAACGGATTGAAAGCCTCGCGGAAACGTTTGCCGGACTGATTCATGGCGAGGATGTTAAAGCGAATCTAAAGCGCGCGGCCCGGCTTTCAAAAATCGATCTCATGACGCATCTGGTTTATGAGTTCCCTGACCTTCAGGGGATTGCGGGCCGGGAATACGCTTTGAAGGACGGCGAAAAGGAGCCGGTGGGTTTGGCCATCGCGGACCAGTATTCTCCCAAAAATCTTTCAGAAAATTATCAGGACCTGCGCCGGACCATGACGCCTCTCGGAGCCTTGCTTGGGTTGGTCGACCGGATGGATCATTTGGTCGGCGCTTTCGGGACCGGCCTTCAGCCCACGGGAAGCCAGGACCCTTACGCGCTGCGCCGTGCGGGCGGGGCGTTTGTCAAAATTGTCCGGGCCTTCCCGCATGCCTTTTCACTCGGAGCGTTTGTCGATGCCAGCGTCGACCTTTACGGCGGACTTTTAAGCGTTCCCGCGGCGGAACTTAAAACGAAACTTTTAAAGTTCTTAGAAGACCGCATTATTTTTGAACTCCAGGTCAAAGCCGGAACGCGCGAATACGAAATCCTCGCGGCCGTGCTTAAGGCCGGCGCGCAGGATATCGCCGGGGCCTATGAGCGCTTCGAGATTTTGACGCAGCTTTACCACGAAACTCCGGATGTGTTTATCCGTGCCGCCAAAGTGGTGGAGCGGACCGCCAATATCCTTAAAGGGGCCCCGGTTTCGGAGGGGGGGATCAATCCCGGCACTCTGAAAGAAGCCTCCGAGCAGAAGCTCTACCAATTAATAGAAGAACGCTCCGGCGAGCTTCGGGATTGCTTGAAAGACAAGAATTATAGGAAGGTCACCGAGCGCTTCGGCGAGATTTTCTATGCCCCGCTGCATGATTTCTTCGATCAGGTCATGGTCAACGTCGAAGACGCCCAAATCCGGGCCAACCGGCAGGCCCTTATGCGGCGGATCAACCGCCTCTATACCGAGCATCTGGCCGATCTTTCCGTGCTATCCAGACTTGACCAGGGGTGATATAATGCCCAACCGCTTAAAAACGCTTTAATACCAACGTTAAAGGAGAAGCCAGTCCATGAAAACCGCAGCAAAAAAGAGCTCAAAAACCGCTAAGTCTAAGAAGATCCAATACGTTTACTTTTTCGGAAACGGCAAAGCCGAAGGCAATGCCGGCATGAAGTCCCTTTTAGGCGGCAAGGGGGCTAATCTTGCGGAAATGACCAATCTCGGGATTCCGGTTCCGCCGGGATTTACCATCACGACCGAAAGCTGCGATCTCTTCTATAAAAACGGCAAGAAATGGCCGGCCGGGCTTGAAGCCCAGATCAAGGAAAACTTAGCCAGGCTTGAAGCCGCCATGGGCGCCAAATTCGGCGACCGCAATAACCCGCTCCTGGTTTCCGTCCGCAGCGGGGCCGCGGCCTCGATGCCGGGCATGATGGATACGGTGCTGAACCTCGGCCTGAATTCCGAGGTGGTTCAGGGGCTCATCATCAAGACCGAAAATGAGAGGTTTGCCTGGGACGCTTACCGGCGGTTTATTACCATGTTCGGCAATGTCGTGATGGGCGTGAAACACGATACCTTTGAACATATCCTGGAAAAGAAAAAAGAACAGCTCGGCATCAAACTCGACACCCAGCTCACGGCCAATGATCTAAAGGAGCTCGTGCGTCTCTATAAGAAAGCCTACCTTGAAGAAACCGGAGAGGAATTTCCGAGCGACCCTTATGAACAGCTCACCAAGACGATCGACGCGGTTTTTAACTCCTGGAATAACCCCCGCGCCAACCGCTACCGCCAGTTAAACGACATCCGCGGGCTTCTCGGGACCGGTGTCAACGTGCAGTCCATGGTGTTCGGCAACATGGGCGACACCTCCGGAACGGGCGTGTGTTTTACGCGCAATCCCTCGACCGGGGAAAACAAATTTTACGGCGAGTTTTTGATTAACGCGCAGGGCGAGGACGTGGTCGCCGGGATCCGCACGCCGGAGTCGATCGACCAGCTTGCCGACGAGTGGCCGCAGATTTACAAGCAGCTTGTGGCGATCCGAGCCAGGCTTGAAAAGCATTACCGGGACATGCAGGATATTGAGTTCACGATTCAGGAAGGAAAGCTTTTCATCCTTCAGACCCGTAACGGCAAGAGGACGGCCCACGCGGCGGTCCGTATTGCCGTGGAAATGGTTAAAGATGGGTTCCTGACGACAGAGCAGGGCATTTTGCGCGTGGACCCCAAGCAGCTTGACCAGCTTCTCCACCCGACCTTTGACCCTAAGGAAAAAAGGGAACGCATCGCCAAGGCCCTCCCGGCGTCTCCGGGCGCGGCTACCGGCAGGGTGGTCTTCAGCGCCGAAGAGGCTGAAGAATGGGCCGGCAAAGGGGAGCCTGTCATTCTCGTTCGCGTGGAAACATCTCCCGAGGACATCGGCGGTATGCACGCGGCCAAGGGCATTTTGACGGCCCGCGGCGGGATGACGTCGCACGCGGCGGTCGTGGCCCGCGGCATGGGCAAATGTTGTGTGGCCGGGGCCGGTGAGATCCAGATCGACTATGCGACCAAGCAGTTTCGCGTCGGAAATGCGACGGTCAAAGAAGGGGATTTCATTTCCCTGGACGGGAGTCTCGGAGAAGTGTACCTCGGCAAACTGCGTACGATCGAACCCGAGCTTTCGGGGGAGTTCGGAAAGCTGATGAGTTGGGCCGAGAAGTTTCGCGTGCTTAAAGTGCGCACCAATGCCGACACGCCGCACGATGCCCAGGTGGCCCGAAAATTCGGGGCTGAAGGCATCGGGCTTTGCCGCACCGAGCATATGTTCTTCGAGGGCGACCGCATTATTGCCGTCCGCGAGATGATTCTCTCGGAAGATAAATCCGGCCGCGAAAAGGCGCTTGCCAAACTGCTGCCCATGCAACGCGCGGACTTTGAAGGCATCTTTAAAGCCATGAACGGTCTTCCGGTCACGGTCCGGCTTTTGGATCCGCCTCTTCATGAGTTTCTTCCGCATGAGGAAGCCAACCAGAATGAAATGGCCAAGGTCATGGGCATTTCGGTTGAGAAGGTCCGCCAGAAGGTTTCGAGCCTTCATGAATTCAATCCCATGCTCGGCCACCGCGGCTGCCGCCTCGCCATCACCTACCCTGAAATCTATCAGATGCAGACGCGCGCCATCATGGAAGCGGCCTGCAATGTTAA
>JAHFHI010000130.1 GCA_023246995.1 Candidatus Omnitrophota bacterium | reverse complement strand
TATTCCGAAAGATATTGAATCAAAGCGGCTTCTTTTTTTCAGCCTCCACCCCGTGACCCGGGCGGAATATCTCGCGGGCCGGGCGCTCGGAATGTTTTTGGCGCTGACCCTATGCTTCGGAGTTTTTCAAATTTTACTCGGTTCCTGCTTTTGGGTCCGAGGCATGCCGATGAGTCTGTGGCCGGGGATTTCGGCGCTTGCCAAAAACCTGGTTCTGGCGTCTTTCCTTTTATGGATTTCCCCCTGGCTTGAAAGGTTTTCGGCGATTTTTTTGGGGCTCGCGTTCTTTTTTTTCGCCAATTCCCTGGCCACGCTTTCCTTCCTTGTTGAAGAGGCCGGGAAGCTTCATCTGCGGATCCTTCTGCGAATGATCTCCCTTTTTGTGCCGCATTTGGAGCTTTTGGGGCTGCCGCCAGGGGCCGACTCCTTCGCGGGCGCGGGATGGGGGCATGTGTTGAAAGCCGCCGGGTACGCCGCGGCTTTTATTATCGCGTATCTTTCTCTGGCGTGGTTTAGTTTGAGGAAAAAGACGGTATGAACCGCGCCGCGGTCGCCGAGAATTTTCCGGCAGTCGCAGTCCTTGCCTTAAGCCTTTGTGCGGGCAATTTGTTTTACGGAGGCCTTGAAACCGGCTATGCCAGACTCCGGGATGCCTCGGGGCTTGCCCCCTCCATCAAGCGCCTTCAATTTCCTTTTCCGCAGGAGTTCAAGGGTTTTATTTCAGATTGGTGCTATATCCAAGCCGACCAGTATTTCCACGACGGGGCCTGGACAAAGATCGCTCCGCTTCTGCGCCTCCGGGCAATCTTGATGCCGGAGCGCACCAACAGCTGGACTACCGGGGCGTGGCACCTGGCCTTTAACTTAAGCGACCAGGCCACGGATCCCGCCGAACACGATCGTTTTATCCGGGTCGGCATTGATTTTCTAAATGAGGGCATACGTCGGCATCCCGACGTCGCCCATCTTTATTTTGATCTCGCCTGGACCTATTATATGCGCCGCGCGGATTATCCTTCGGCGATACGGTTTTTTAAAAAATCCTTGGACCTCGAGTATGCCTGGCGCACGGTCACCTGGATCGCCTACATGCTTCACAAAAGCGGGCGCTACGCAGAGGAAGCCGAAGTGTGGGGGGATTATCTGAAACGCTTTCCGGGTGACGCCAAGGCCCAAACCCATCTTGAATCCGCGCGTGAGGCGCAAAACTTGAAGACTCAAAACGGAGGTCCGGCATGAAAACGACCAAGCGGTTTCAGGCATTCTTAATTCTCGCGGTTCTTGTCTTGACGCCCAGCGCCCAAGCCAGGGAGCCCTTCGCGAAACTCGGCCGCGGGTTTACCAATATCGCTACTTCTCCGGCTGAAATAGCGGTGCGAATGATCGAGATCGGTCAGGACCATGACTATCTGACGGCCGCCTTCGGGGGGCTTTTTAAGGGAGCTGCCTACATGGTCGGACGGATCGGCTCGGGGGTCTACGACATCCTAACCTTTCCCGCGCCGGTGCCTGCCCAGTACGGGCCTCTCATGAAGCCGGAAACGGTTTTCGACAGTTTGAAGGAATTCCTCTAAAGAAGTAGTTTTCAAAGCAGGCCGCTTAAGGTTATACTCTCGGGAACTTTAATTCCTTGAGCGAATGTCTTGATCCCTCTTTGTCTAAATAAGATACGTCCGAAGGTTTTGAACCGTTTGGCGGCCCTGATGGGCCCCGCCGCCATTCTCCTAATTGCGATTTTTGTTCCGTCCCCGCTTAGCGCAAAGGAAGATCCCCCGCGCATTCTGGTGGTCGATGATTTCGACCGGCCCTCGCTTTATAATCATTTGAAAGGGAGTTTTGGCGTTGTGGCTGCCGGAGGGAAAGCTAAATTTGACTTTGCCCCCCCGGAAGTTCCCTATCTTGTCAATCAATGGGCGCTTGATGTGTCCTACAAGACAGCCCCCAATCCCGGATACGCCTTCCTTTGGATGAAGCTGGGGGCGCCGCTTGGCGCGAGTGATGTGACGACCTACCTGGATTTGAGCGCTTATCAGTATCTGTCGCTGCAATATCGCATTCTCAAGCCGAAAAAGAAGGACGGTCCCGGAAACGATGATTTTAAGATTGAAATCCACCAGGACGCGGATGGGGACGGCCGCTTTATTTTCGAAAAAGACAAGTCGAGCGCCGCGGCCCTTTCGCAGGCCGCGGTAAAAGGCCCGGAAAATCCCGATTGGCGAAAAGCCATTGTTCCCCTCAACCGGTTCCGGGAAATTACCGATTGGTCAAAAATCCTTGAAATTGTTTTTGTCTTCGAGAAAGACCGGATCGGGGCGGCGCGGACGGTACGCTTCGGAGATCTCTCCTTTTTGCGCCCTGAAGGCAGGCTTCGGACCGCGGATCTTGAGAAGAGCGGGTTTGAATTTCTGAACCCGATACGAATATTCAAGGATGGTAAAAAATTTTCAGGCGGGATCGTGATGCCGCCGGTTCCGAACCGCTTTGAAATCCGTCATAAGCCGGGCCCGGATTTTTATTTGCTCGAAAAACTTGTGCTGGAAGCCAAACTGGACGGGGAATCCTGGACCGCAGTGGCCGAGGCCGCGGTGGTCGATCCTAAGAAAACGGTGATCCTTTGGGAACCCGCGACTTTCAAGCCCTGGAAAAACGTTTCTCTGCGCCTTTCGGGACGGGATCTTTACGGCCGGATTTTTTTGCTCTCGGGGCCCTTGGACGGGAACGCCATTCAGCCGATGTCCGATGAGCAATTCCTGGACCTCGTCGAGCGCCGGGTTTTCAGCTACTTTGCGGAAAAGCAGGATGTGCGAAACGGGCTTTTTTTGGACACCTCGGGCGGCGGCGATGCATCCACCGCGGTCACCGGATTCGGACTGACGGCTCTTGCTATCGGTGCCGAGCGCGGGTGGATCGGCAAAAGGGAAGCCCGATCCCGCGCGCTGCAAGCCCTTCGTACACTCCTTGAAAAAGCCGAGGCCAAGGAGGGGCTTTATTACCACTTTCTTAATCCCGATACGGTGCAAAGGGCCGGAGTTTCAGAAATTTCAACCGTGGATACGGCCATCCTTCTGGCGGGCGCGGTCACGGCGGGGGAGTATTTCGGCGGAAAAGTTAAAAAGAAGGCGGACGCCCTGTACGGCCGCGCCAACTGGCCTTTTTTTCTGGATCAGGACCCGCAGAGTGAACACTACCTGCATTTTCATCACGGATGGACTCCCGAAGATGAGCTGTCCGACTATTTTTGGGATTTTTACACCGACGAGACCCTGCTTCTTACCCTGCTCGCGATCGGTTCTCCGAGCTACCCGGTTTCTCCGGAAGTTTTTTACCGCTTCGTCAGAAGAAAAGAGGCCTACGGACTCGGGGAACCTTTTATTTATACGTGGCACGGCGGTCTTTTCAGCTATCAATACGCGCATGCGTGGTTTTCCCTGCGAGGCCTTGAAGACCGGGAACAGATTGACTGGTGGGAAAACTCCAAGCGGGCGACGCTCGCGAACCGCGAATATATCATCGATCACGCCGGGGAATCCAAAACCTACGGCGCGGATGCCTGGGGAATCACAAGCATGCGCATTCCGGAGCGTTACGTCATGCATTACGGGACCCTGCCCAACGGCCAGGATCAGGCGATTCATGACGGGACGATTTCCCCGAGCGGTCCCGGAGGCTCCATCGTTTTTACGCCTTACCTTTCGCTTCGAATGCTCAAGCGCCTTTACCTGGAGCATCCGCAGATTTGGGGGCCCTTTGGTTTCAGGGACTCGATCAACGAGGATACCGGGTGGGTGAGCCCCCTTTACTATGGATTGGGCGAGGGGATTTTGCTCCTGGCCATCGAAAACTTCAGGACCGGATTTGTATGGCAGCATTTCATGAAAAATCCCGGGGTTCAAAAGGCGCTGGAGCGCGCGCAGTTTACGGCCCGCAGCGTGAGCGAGCGGTCCCGGGCCCGGATTAACCTGAAGACCTTTGAAAAACAGCTCGCCGCCAAGGGTCCGGACGGGCTTCTCTGGTACCGGCACCTTGAGAATATTCTGGCGCGGGATCTTGAAGTTAGAACCCTGAAAAGAATTTATAAGGCGGTTCGGAAAATGCGCCCGGTTTACGAAGCGCAGGGTGGGTCTGTGGAGGCGGCTAAGGCGCTTGCGAAAATCCAGATGAAGATCCTGGAAAGCCTAAGCGAAAATGACCTGGAAGCCGGGCGTAAGTATCTTAGGGCCGGGAGCCGGCACGCGCGCGGGGCGCTCCGTCATTATGAGGAGGCGCTCGGGGCCGTGCCTTCGGAGCGTCAGAGGGCCGAACTTCTTATGGATAAAATTTCAGTACTCGAACACATCCAGGCTAAGGATGAATTGGAACACGCGGACCGCGAGTTTGCCGAAACGCTTCAGCGCGGGATTCAAAATAAACTTTTTGACCTTTATGGGGCCCTGCTCTTGGCCGGGAAAATGGGGGATGTCCCTGCGCGCCATCTGCGACGCATGCTCTCGGAAAAGCTGGACCCCTGGGGCTGGCGCACCTTGCTTTCGTATCTTGAGCGTGAAGCTGAAAAGTCTTTTCAGGCCGGAGATTACGCCCGTGCCGCGGCTTTTTTTGAGGAGCGTTCGGAGGCGCTCGCGCGCTCCGGAGCCCAGGCGGCTGCGATTCATCAATACCTTGAGAAATGCGCGGAAGGTTTTCTCGGCAAGGAGGAGTTTGGCGAGGCCGAACGTTTTTACAGGATGATTTTTGAAAGCCGCGATTTTTCGGATGCCGCGAAGAAAGAAAAAATTATGCTCCGCCTGGCGGTATTAATTGAAAAGAAAGGCAATAGCGCCCAGGCGGTTAAAATTTACCGCCGCTTCGTTAAGGAATTTCCGGATTCCGAAAGCCGCGCCCAGGCCTTGAGCCGGCTTGCGATTCTTGAAAGCGGATTTGGAAACCGCTCGCGCGCGATGAAGTGGTTTGAGGAAATTACCGCCCGTTATCCCGCGACGGCGTATGCCGAGGAAGCCCTCTATTTTCTTGGGATGATGTATTACCGCGCGGAACGCTACGCCGAAGCCATTCGCGCCTGGGA
>JAHFHI010000129.1 GCA_023246995.1 Candidatus Omnitrophota bacterium | reverse complement strand
TATTCGAGAGGTGGTCTTCGCCGCGGATCACATGCGTGACTTTCATAAGCCCGTCATCAATGCAGACGGCCAGATGAAAAGTCGGCGTCCCGTCCGCGCGCTGAATCACGAAATCCCCCATCATGTCATCCAGATTGAATTTTACATGGCCCCGGATCAGATCCTCGAGTTCAAGGATCGGGTTTTCGATCTTGAAACGCACCGTGGGCTTGATGCCCCGGGCCTTGCGGGCGTCGATCTCGGCCGAAGCAAAAGCGCGCCCCCGGTTATCAAACCGGGGCGGGCGCTTTTCAAGCCGCGCCAGACGCTTGGCCTCCTCCGTCTCTTCTTCGGTCACATAACAGTAGTAGGCCTTGCCCGAAGAGAGAAGTTTCTCCACCTCGGCGCGGTAAATTTGAAGTCTCTCGGATTGCAGGTACGGACCAAAGGGGCCTCCGGTTTCAGGCCCCTCATCCCAGCGGATGCCCATCCATAAAAGATCCTCAAGCAGGGCCTCGCGGTATTCAGGCTTTGACCGCTCAAGGTCCGTGTCTTCGATGCGGAGAAGAAACTCACCGCCCTGGTTCTTGGCAAAAAGGAAATTAAAAAGCGCGGTCCGGATATTGCCGAGGTGGAGATACCCGGTCGGAGACGGAGCAAAACGAACTCGGATCATGACACGGCCCGGCGCATGGCGACAAGGGCTTCGGCCGTGACCGCAAGCCCCTCGCCTTCGGGACCCAGGCCTTCCTGGGTTTTGGCTTTGATCGAAACCGCTTCCTCGCCAAGGCCGAGGAGCTTGGCCACCCTTGCGCGAATCTTCTGTTTAAAGGCGCCGAGCTTGGGCTTCTCAAGAATGATCACGCTATCAACATGCTCGGGCTTCCAGCCGAGTTTGGCCGCGTGAGCCCTGACCGATTCGACAAATTTCCGGCTCGGCCTATTTTTGAATTTCGGATCGCGGTCCGAAAACCATTCTCCGATGTCCCCGGCGCCGATCGCGCCTAAAATCGCATCGCAGATAGCATGGAGCAACACGTCCCCGTCGGAATGTCCGAGCGGGCCGCGGTCAAAGGGAATCCGTATGCCTCCGAGCCAGAAAGGCCGGCCCGCCGCAAGGCGGTGGGTGTCACGGCCGATTCCGTTACGGACACAAACCATCCATTTTTGGCTCGTAACATAGGCCTCGGCAAGACGGGCATCGGAGAAACTCGTGATTTTTGGATTCCAGTCTTCGTTTTCCACGAGCTTCACCCTGGCCCCGATCGCCTCAAGCAAAGCGGCTTCATCCGTGGCCGAAAAAGCTCCTTTGGATACCGCGTATGATTTTTTAAGGAGATCCTTGCGCACAAGCTGCGGGGTTTGGGCTTCATAGAGGGCGCTGCGGTCAACGGTTCTTAAAATATTTCCCCGGACGTCTGATTGTTTCAAAGTCGGAACCACTTTTCGAGCCAGGATGGCTCCCTCGGCGCCGGAAGCTTCTTTGAGCAGCCGGCGCAAAGCGCCTTCCCCGAGAAAAGGCCGTGCCGCATCATGAACCATGATCCAGCCGCTCGCGGGGCTTGCCTTTGCGAGCGCGTTAAAAACCGATTCGGCGCGGGATTTTCCGCCGCGCACCACCTTAAGAGGCCTGCGCCATCCGGACTCACGGATGATTTTAGAAAAATGCTTCTCTTCCCCTGCCGGAGCGGCGACGATCGCCTCCCGGATTTCGGGAATTTTTTCAAACGCGGAAAAAGCGTGAAGCATGACGGGTATTCCGGCAATAGGAAAAAGAACTTTGGAAGAAGTCGCGTTCCGGCGGGCTGCGGCTTTACGAAAACGCGTGCCGGCCCCGCCCGCGGCCAAGATCAGGCTGACTTGCATTCACCTTACCTCGCGGCGCCCCCCGCGCTCGGGCTGGGCCGCCTTTCCTGGGAACGGTAGCGATCCCCGCCGCCGCGTTCCGAGCGGTCGTTTTCATCCCCCGGGCGCGCGAAAATCATGCGCCCGGCCTGCGTCTGAAGCACGCTTGTGATAACGACATTGAAGGTCTGGCCGATCCGGCGCCGGGAGTTATCGACCACGACCATCGTGCCGTCATCCAAATAGGCCACGCCCTGGTCGTGTTCTTTGCCTTCCTTGATGATCTTGACCTGCATCAATTCCCCGGGCATGACCACGGGTTTCAAGGCATTGGCGAGCTCGTTGATGTTGAGCACCTTGACCCCCTGGAGCTCCGCCACCTTGTTTAAATTAAAATCGTTCGTGAACACTTTAGCGCCCAAAACCTGGCCCATTTTGACCAGCTTGGCATCGACCGTCGTGAATTCCGGAAAATCCATCTCATTGATCTTGACCTGCACGTTGGGGTTCGCCTTGATCTTGTTTAAGACATCAAGCCCCCGCCGACCGCGGTTTCTTTTAAGCGGGTCCGAGGAATCGGCAATGAGCTGGAGCTCTTTTAAGACAAATCGGGGAAGGATGAACTTGCCGGAAAGAAAGTGGGTTTTGCTGATGTCACAGATCCGGCCGTCGATGATGACGCTTGTATCGAGCAAAATCAGCTCCTCGGTCGTGCCCTTGGTGTCGAGCGTGACAAAGGGAATCATGAGCGTGAATTCATCTTGCCCGCGTAAAATCGTGATGGCCCCGAGATAGGCGAAAATAATCGCGCTCGCCGCGCCGAGCTGGCGTGAAGCGTCGGAAGTCAGATCGACATATTCGACGACCATCATGAAGAGCTTGTGGACAAAAAGTCCGAGGGCAAAACCGAGCAGGACCGCGAGGATATTGCGGACGGTAAATTTTTTAAAGAAGATATCGATCGAGAGGATCAGAACCCCGATCAAAAGGCCGATCAAGGCCCCAAGCCACGGCGCCTGGCCGATATGAAACGCCTGCAGAAGCCAGGACATCTCGGTCATATACCCGAAAAGAGAACAGCCCAGTATAAATAGAAGACGAATTAAGAGAACCATCGGATTTACTCCTTCTAAAGGGCTCTGGGCACGGGGCGGGGGGATAAGAAAAGAAAAATTCCCGGCCGGGCTCACGCCCTTCCTGATGATGGGAGCCTTGCGGGCTCCAGGGATTAAACAATAAGAAACCGGCGTTTTTTATCATCGCTTTTAAGCAGTCTCCAGGGCCGTGCCTTAATCTCGGCCACAAACGCGCGCATATCCTGATAGAGTTCGTCGCTTTTAAGAAGTTTGCCGACGGTCCCCTCGCCCTTGTCGAGCCGGTCAAGAAGGCTCTGAAGGGCCCGGGAGGAAGTGTTAATATTGGTAATCGCCTCTTTAAACTCGGCTTCCGAACCGTCCAGAACCTGCTGCATGGATTTGGTCAGATCTGCGAGGTTCACAACGATGGCTTTGAGGGAAGCCGCCGTCTCCTGATCCCGCAGCGCGTCGCGCAGGTTTTTGACAACCTCTTCAAGATAGCCTGAAATATCATGCGCACGTTCGATAAGTTTTTCAATGGCCTGAAAGCTTTTGCCCTGGATCACCGCGCCGTCCGCAAGCAAGGGGGCCTCCCCCGGCTGCGGGGTAATTTCAATATGGGGTTCGCTCAAAATATGCGCGCCCCGGATTTCAAACACGTAGCTTTGTTTGATTTCCACCCCCTGTTCTATAAAAAGCTTTACGTTGACAAGCAGCCTTCCCGATTTCGGGTCGGTTGTAAAATCCACCCGGCTTACCTCCCCGACCCGGACCCCGGCCATACGGACCGGGGCTCCCTTGTCGAGAATGTCCACATAATCATAAATGACGTTTACGTTGTAGCCGGGACGGAAAAGATAGACGCCGCTCACAAAAAAAAGCATGGTCGAAAGCATGACCGAGCCGAAGATGACGAACATGCCGACGGCCACTTCGTTGCGATTTTTATTCATGGTCGCTTAAAAAATTCCTCAATCGTTGTCCGTAATGGGCCCCCGGGAGGATCCGGTCACAAACTGACGGATCACGGGGTCCTGGGTGTTTTTAATTTGCTCGGGCGTTCCGACGCCTATGATCTTTCCTTCATAAAGCATTGCGATCCTGTTGGCCACCTTGTAGGCGCTTGTCATGTCATGCGTCACCACGATGGATGTGACTTTCAGGCGCTCCTGCATCCGCAGGATAAGTTCGTTGATCACATCCGCGGTGATCGGGTCAAGGCCGGTGGTGGGCTCGTCATAGAGAATCGTCTTTGGCTCACCGCAAATAGCCCTGGCCAGACCGACGCGCTTTTTCATGCCCCCCGAAAGTTCAGAGGGCATCAGCGTCCCGATCCCCTCAAGCCCCACAAGCCCCAGTTTTTCCTCAACCCTTTCCAGGATCACGGGTTCCGGAAGCCGGGTGTGCTCATAAAGCGAAAAACCGACATTCCCGGCCACCGTCAGGGAATCAAAAAGCGCCGCCCCCTGAAAGAGCATCCCCAGGCTTAAGCGGAACCGGTCAAGCTCGCGCGATGATAACGAAAAAATGTCGGTACCGTCAATCAGGATCTTTCCCTCATCAGGCTCCAAAATCCCCATCATGTGCTTTAAGAGCACGCTCTTGCCGCCGCCGGAACGGCCGATGATGACAATCGTCTCTCCGCTTTGGATGGTGAGATCCAGCTTCTTTAAAACCTGCTTTGTCCCGAAAGACTTGGAGAGCCCTTGAATTTCAATCATTTTAGAAAAAGTAGAAGATGGCGGTAAAAACCGCGTCGGAGGCAATAATCAAAATTAAAATCGTCACCACCGCGATGGTCGTGGCCCGGCCGACGCCTTCGGCACCGCGCTCGGCTTTGAAACCGTGGTAGCAGCCGACGATCGAAATGATGCCGCCGAAGAAAAATGCTTTAATCAGGCCCGAAATGATGTCTTTATTCATGAGCGCGTTAACGGTCCGCTTGACATATTGGTGCGAACTGATGCCGAGCTTGAAAACCGCGATCAGATACCCTCCCAAAATCCCGATCACGTCGGCATAGATCGTCAAAATGAAAAGCATAAAGAAGGCGGCCACAGACCTCGGCACGACCAGATAGCGGACCGGATCCACGGCAAGTGCCTTCATGGCGTCGATTTGCTCGGTCACCTTCATGGTGCCGAGCTCGGCCGCGATGGAAGCG
>JAHFHI010000128.1 GCA_023246995.1 Candidatus Omnitrophota bacterium | reverse complement strand
TCCCGCAAAGCTTTGAAAGCCAAAACGAAGTCGCCGAGCAAATCGGCCCTTTCCGGGCCGAGCGGGGCCAATGATCCGCTTGAAATTCTTTTGCGTAGTTATATCGAAGACTTTGTCGTAAACAATCACGCCGCCAAAATTTTGAGTACGGGCCTGCGGGTGCTTGGGGTCGGCCTGCGTCCGGTGATTGATCACATCACCTTCAGAACCCTGAAGGTTGACCAGAGAGCCAAGGAATTTCTGGCCCACGGTTACCGCTATGACAAGAGCCTGGGCGTGATCGAGTATGAAAACTGGTGGGCGAAAGTTTACCGCAAACCCGGGTATCCGACGATTTTTATTGACCAAGCCTATGACGGCCCGCGCGGCCGAGAAAGCCTCATTCCGGGCTGGGTGAATGCGTTTGGCGACAAAGTCCTCCATCACGTGGCGGTGCTCGTCGATGACATCGAAAGTTCGGTCTATTATCTGGAAAAACAGGGAATTGCTTTTGCCGGATCTATCGTGGGCGAGAAATACACCGATCTTCGCCAGATCTTTACCAAGCCCGAGACGCGCGAAGGCAAGCCTTTCAGCGTTCTTGAGATGGCCGAACGTCACCGGGGTTATGCCGGCTTCCTCCCTCCGCAGGCCGACGGCCTGATGCAGTCCACGCGCCGCTAGTTTGCGCTGCCTTTGACTTAACGCATCCCCCCTGAAAAGGATCTTCTCCCGGGAGCCTTGCCTCTCCGGGAGCTTTGGGGTATCATGAACCCCAAATGATCATCGGGCTTACGGGTAAAAACGGGGCGGGCAAGGGGGAAGTGGCCCGCTATCTCAAAGAACGCGGTTTTCAGTATTTTTCCCTCTCGGACGCGCTCCGCGAAGAAGCCCAAAGGCGCCGCCAGGAGCTCACGCGTGAAACTCTGGTCGCGCTCGGCAACGATCTGCGCGCGCGCTTCGGCCCCGGCGTTCTGGCTGAGCGAATCTTCAGCCGTCTGGACCCCGAAAAGAATTACGTCATCGACTCTATCCGCCATCCCTCCGAAGTCCAGGTTTTCCGAAGGCGCGCGGATTTTGTGCTCGCGGCCGTGAGGGCCCCGGAGCGTCTGCGTTTTGAGCGGCTGCGTCTGCGCGCCCGCGAAAACGACCCCCGGACTTTCGAGGATTTTCAGGCCCTTGAGTCGCGCGAAGCCCAGAGCGGCAACGCTTCCGATCAGCAGCTCGACGGCGCGATTGCCATGAACGATATTGTGCTTGAGAACACCGGCCCGCTAAAAATGCTGCACGACAAGGTGCGCGAGCTCCTTCAGGAATTTTCCAAAAAAGAAGTCCGACCGGAATGGGATGATTACTTTATGGGTATCGCCAAGGTCGTGGCCCTGCGCTCAAACTGCATGAAACGGAAAGTCGCGGCCGTGATCGTCAAAGACAAGCGGATTATTTCCACCGGTTATAACGGCACCCCGCGCGGGGTGCGTAACTGCAGCGAGGGCGGCTGCCCGCGCTGTAACAGCGTGGACGCCTCGGGCAAGGGGCTTGAGGAATGCCTTTGCTCCCACGCCGAAGAAAACGCCATCGTGCAGTCGGCCTATCACGGGGTCAGTATCAAGGAAGCCGTGCTCTATACCACGTATTCGCCCTGCCTGATCTGCACCAAAATGATCATCAATGCCGGACTGCGTGAGGTGGTCTACAACATGGACTATGCCGTGGCCGACACCGCGATGCGGCTTTTGGCCGAAGCGGGCGTGGTCGTGCGCAAGCTCGCGGTGGCCGTAAGCGAGCCGCCGGGTTTCGGGCCGGAGCCCGCCGAAGAAGCGCCTCATTTATGAGCGAGCAAACCGAAATCATCCGCAAAAGTTTTGGGCTCAAGGAAGAAATCCGCCCGCAGCTCGAGGCCAGTTACCACAGCCCGCTTATCGAAAAAATAAAAGCCGAGCAGTTTCAGATGCGCTCCGGGCGCATGACGCTTTATCTGGCCGAGGAGTTCGGATTCTGCTACGGCGTGGACCGGGCCATTGATTATGCCTACCAGACCCGGGCGCGTTTTCCCGGCAAACGGATTTTTCTCACCAACGAAATCATTCATAACCCGAGGGTGAACGCCAAACTCCAGGAGCTCGGCATCCAGTTTTTGTCCGGCCGCTACGGCTGCGGGGGGGCGATTGACCAGATCCGGGAAGGCGATGTGGTGCTGATGCCCGCATTCGGGACCACGGTGAGCGAGCTCGAGGCGCTGCAGAAACGCGGTTGTGTGCTGGTCGACACCACTTGCGGCTCGGTGATGAGTGTTTGGAAAAGGGTGGAGTCCTACGCCCGCGAAGGTTTCACCTCGATTATTCACGGCAAATATGACCACGAAGAAACGCGCGCCACCTGCTCGCGGGCCCTTCAGTATCCCGAGGGCCGGTTCCTCGTGGTGCGCGACAAGGCGCAGGCAGACCGGGTCTGCAGCTATATCGAAGGCCGGGTCACGGACGAAGAGTTTTTCGCGGAGTTTGCCACAAGCGTTTCCCCGGGATTTGATCCCCGCCGGGATCTGGAGAGAATCGGCTGCGCGAATCAGACGACCATGCTTTCAAGCGAATCCCTTGAGATTGCCAATATGCTTCAGGCTTCCATGGAACGCCGCTTCGGAGCCGATGCCCTGGCCGGCCGTTTCCGGCATTTCGACACGATTTGTTCCGCGACGCAGGAGCGCCAAGATGCGGTATTGAAACTCACGAGGAGAGGCCTTGACCTCATGATCGTGGTCGGGGGATACAACTCGAGCAACACCGGCCACCTGGTCGAAATTTCTCTCGAAAGCTGCCCGGCTTATCACGTGGAAGACGCCGCGGGAATTCTTTCAAGCGAGCGGATCCGCCATAAAAAAGTTTTCAGTCCCGAAATCGTAGAAACTTCGGGCTGGCTCCCGGCCGGGGAAGTCCGGATCGGGGTCACGGCCGGG
The DNA here is from genome assembly GCA_023246995.1 of Candidatus Omnitrophota bacterium. Classification (GTDB taxonomy): domain Bacteria; phylum Omnitrophota; class Omnitrophia; order Omnitrophales; family Aquincolibacteriaceae; genus JAHFHI01. The sequence goes on along the minus strand of JAHFHI010000128.1, from coordinate 2,133 downwards.
GCCTCGACCCCGAACCGGGTGATCGAGGAAGTGATCGGGCGCATCCTGGAAGTGGCGTGAGTGAATTTATCTGCCTGAACTGCGGCATGATCATGGTCCAGCGCCAGTGCAAGGTGCGCTGCACCCGCTGCGGTTATTTCGAAGACTGTTCGGATGGCGGAAACGATCATCCGAATGTCGTCTCGTCCGCAGCGGTTTGAACCGGGCCCGGCGAGGAATTTTTCATGACTAAGGAAGTGACGCTTTATACCACCGATTACTGTCCTTTTTGCAGGCGGGCCAAGGAACTTTTGACACGCAAAGGCATTTCGTTCCGTGAAGTGGATATAACCCAGGACGCGGCCAAGCGCGAAGAGCTCGAAAAGAAAACCGGCTGGATGACCGTCCCCATGATTTTTATAGGGGATGAGTTTATCGGCGGTTGCGACGATCTCTCTCGGTTGGAGGCTTCCGGAGAACTCGACCGAAAGGCAGGGAAATCCGTATGAACTTTTCTTCGCCGTCAGGCCCCGAAAAGTCCGGGCGCTGGTACCACAGCGTTCCGGCCGTGATTGGGGCGATTCTTCTTTTGGGTCCTTTTGCTTTTCCGCTTCTTTGGAAAAGCCCCCGGTTCAGTCTTTTCTGGAAATGGGTTGTAACGATTGTCACGCTGATCCTCACGGTCGCGCTTATTTTCGGCACCTGGAAGACCGTGGAGTTTTTTATCGCCCAGATGAAAAGTCTGGGGCTTACCCAGTAGCCGCGCGGCCCTAGAAAGAATTTTTCTCCGAACGTTTCCGTACCCAGGCGCTTGCCGCGAGAAGAAGAAATCCGGCGCTCGCCGGAAAGCAAAGAATAGCCACGGCAACCCTGAAGCCCGAGAGATCGGCCAGGACTGAAAAAACCAGGTTTCCGATGATGGAGATTTTGGTGGTCAGGCCATAGAGGCCAAAATAGCTTCCGATTTCATCCGCCGGAGCGAGCTCGATTAAAACTTTCCTCGAAGCCGTCCAGATTCCCGAGATGGCAAAAGCCCCCAAGCTTAAAGCCAAGATGCTGAAAACCGTATAACTTCCCGAAAGCGCAAGCCCCGCCGCGCAGAGTGTGAGCGAAAGGGCGGCCAGGAGAAGCACGCGCATGGCCCCGATTCTTGGGCAGAGAAGCCCCGCCACAATCCCGCAGGCGAAAGCCGAAGCGTTTAGCCCGAGAATCAACCGGATGAGGCTTTCAGGAGAAGGCCCGAAGACTTCACGGGCGTAAACCGAAAACCAGAAGATCATCGCGTTTAGCGCGTCCACCGCAAAAAAATTTCCGCCCAGGAATAAAAGAAGAGCCGGTTTTTCGGGCAGATGCTTCAGGAGCCCCGTCATTTTTTGCCATTCGAAGTGCCAGAGCTTAAATGAAAAAGGAACCGGCCGGGCCACGGTTCTCTCCGGGACAAAGGCGAAGAGAGGAAGCGCGAAAATGAGAAATAAAAGCGCGCCGAGCCAGAATACCGACGGCCGGCCCCAGGCCTTGTCGGCAAGATGCGCGAGCGGAAGCGAAAACACCACGCCTAAATAACCGAGGCCCGTGCCGAGTCCGGAGGCCCAAGCCTGATTTTTCTCGCTCGCCGCGGCGCTCACGAGAAGCGAGTTATAAAAAACCAGGGACGCGTGATAAAAAACGCAGGCAAAAATAAAGAAAGTGAAAAGCAGGGCAAGGTTTGAACTTAAAGAAAGAAGCGCCATGGATAAAACGCAGACCAGGGTGGAGCGCGCTAGATAGCGCTTGGTTCTGCCCGTGCGGTCGCTCATGCTTCCCAGGAAAGGCGTCAGAATTCCGGAGAGGAGCATGGCCAAAGTTGTGGCAAGCCCGAGCCCCCGGTTGGAGCCGCTTAGCCCGGTGAAGTAAAGCGGGAAATAAACCGTGAGAACGATGGCCGAAAAAATCGTGTTGGCAAAGTCATAGAAGGCCCAGCTTAAAAGCGGCCTCGTAAAGGAAGACGAAGAATTTTTCACGGCTGGGGCACGAAGGAACCCGGAATTTTGCCATGCCCCTTGGCCCGGGAGGCTTGCCGCGCTTTCGGTTTCGAGTTTTTAAGGCGCTTAAAGAACATTCTTGCTAGGGTCTGATTCTTGCATGAGGCCGGGCCAAGGATTACATTTCTAACAG
>JAHFHI010000127.1 GCA_023246995.1 Candidatus Omnitrophota bacterium | reverse complement strand
GGCTCGGTCACGGCGCCCCCGAAAACTCCCGGTGTGATAGCGATTCAAATGATGCAGGATGATTCAAGCTTCGTGAAGCTTGATCTTGCGCTCCTTCCCAAGAATTGGCCTGTGCCGGCGGTGGGGCCGCGCCGCTCCGAGGTGCGGGCACAGACGGGCGAAAGCGCGGGGGTGAAGGCCTCAAAGCTTTTTGAGACGGCTTTAGGGATGCCGCCGGGCACCCTTCAAAATCGGGAACTTTTGGCCGGGATTCTGCAGCCCGAAAGTTTTAAGGCGAAAAAAGAGATTCTGGAATATTTCTCCACTTTTGCGATCAAGATGAGCGTCATGGACTATTACATGACCCGGCATCCCGGGAGCACCCGCGACAGTCTTCAGGAAATCGGAGAAGATTTCCTGCAATCAGAGTTTCTGGCCTCGTTGTTTCCCGATTCGGCCTATGAAGCCTATGCCCAGCTGGCCAAAGAGGCGCAGGGGCTTACCAAGGCAAGACAAAAACCGAACGTTTACGGCAAAGAGATCCTTCTCAAACTTCTCTTTGGGATTCTGCTGCTCGAAGGCCGGCATGAAACGGTTTCAAATGTTTTTCGCGCCTCATTCGAGTCCCGCCTGCCGGAGCGGGGAAAGGGGGCCCGCAGAACCGAGAATGCCTATTTCCCGGCTGAATACAGCCTTATGATAGGGGCGCCGGTTATCAAGAATTTCCTTTACCCGGATGACCCGGAATTTCAGAAGTGGAGCGAGCGGATTTTCCGTCCCGGGCGCATCGTGCCCACGGCATCCGTGGAAATTCAGGAAGCCGAAGCTCTGGAAGTGAGTGAACGGTGGGCCCGGCTCGGGGACGCGGTGCTGGATGTCATCCTGGCCCGGAGCCACGCCCGGTTTTTGGAATTCAGCAGCTCCAAAGGAGACTACGATGTGCGCGTCAGAAACATTCGAAGCCGCGCGACGCATGCGGGGATTATCGACGCGCTTCTCCCTCCGGATTCCGCGTTTCTAAGAAGAGGCAAACCCGATAAATCCATGCTCTTTGAGGATCTTTTGGCCGCGGTCTACATGACTTACGGCGGCCATGACGGGATGGGCCTCGACAAAACCGAAAAATTTATGGTCCAGGCCATGCGGCGTTACGCCAAAGCCATTCCCGCGAATGCTCCGGCTTCACAGGCGAATCAATTCCTGAAAGATTTTCTCAAACGTTATATCCCTTTTAAAGCGCGTTCGGAAGTGCGCGCCCCGAACATTCTCAAGGGCCGCGAGCGGGATCTCCTAAGGGAAGGTGCGGAGACCCTGGTGCAAAGGATTTTTGATCATCCGGACAAACCCAGGGTGATTGTGAGCGCTGCCGGAGGCGCTCATTGGGCTTCTGAACTGGTGGAAACGGTATGGAAAGAGAGACATTCCGGCGAGAGTATCCGTGTCCTGAAAACCCAGGCGGAACTCGATCAGTTTTTAGCGGAGTTCCAGGGGGACCCTTCCGCGGGGAAAGTGGTGCTTCTCGAAGATGCGATGGTGACCGGCAAAGCCATGGTGCGGGCGCGTAAAAAACTGGCGGAACATATTCCGGCCGGACAAATTATTTCCGCGGTCCTTCTCGCGGATTTGTGGATTGCCAATCCGGCGGATTACGGGCGGGAGAAAATTCTGGAGCACGAGGATTACCGCTTCATGACGCCAGGCGCCGGGACGCTTTTAATCGGCAAAGCCGATCCGGCGACAAAATCAGGGCTGCCATCATGGCACCTTGTACGCGACATGGCCAAGCAGGGCCCCACGGCCATGGCAACGCGTCATTTGAGGCCGGCCATCGGGGATAGAGAACTTAACAGGATTGTTTCCTTGTCGGAGTCCGGCCGCAGGGAAGCCATCGGAAAATGGATTGCGCAATATCCCAAGGCCCCGCAGGAATTCTGGGAGAAAATTATCAACGCGACTTATACCGGTCCGCATTCCATAAATTTTATAGTGTGGGACCTTAAGAAAGGCGAGGAAATTCTTCAAGCGGCCAAGGAGGGGGCGCTCCAAAAAATCGAGGGTTACCTTGGAGAGAAGCTTTCCGCCGATTTTTCCGAGATGGCCAAAGAACCGTTGCCTGCCAACCCCCGGCCCCCGGCGGCCGGCACGACCCCTTCCACACCTCCGGATCAAGGCACCCGTTCAGAGGTGCGCACGGAGGAAAACCGTCAGGAAGTTGCCGAAGATTTTCGCGCCGCCGATCCGGATGAGTATTTACTCGACACCCTCAAGCCGGTTCAGGACGCGGCCGCCTATATGATGAATCAAATGATGCCGAAAGATGGTCTCGAGAAAAGAGAAATGCTTGATCTCGGCGCCGGGACCGGTCTTGTCACCGTTGAGGGAATCAAAGCCGGGGTGGGAAGCATCGTGGCGCTTGAAATCAGCCCGGCGATGCTCCGGGAAGCCGAGTCCAGGGCCAACCGGGCCAACGCCCGACAGGGGTACCGCAGTTCCCTCGATTTTATCGCGGGCGACATGTTTGATCTCGATACGATTCAAAGCCAAGCGCTTAATCCCGGAGGCCGGCCCAGACTTTTTGATGACGTGGTGATCGCCAATGTTTTGGGGGACCGCCGGGGCGGAGGTTATGACCCGGATGACAAGGTTAAACTCCTTGAGCTCGCCCGCGCGAGGCTTAAGCCAAACGGGCGGCTTCTTATCCTGACCCGCACGATCGATGAGCCAGGCACGAGAGACCTAGCGGCCGTTTCCGAGCAGGATCTCGTGAAACAAGTATTGGATATCTACCGCCCGCAATTAAAAGAAGCCGGATTCCAGGATCAGGATATCCGTATTGAAATCGCAAGCCGCGGACCGATGGATCCGGTACGTTCCACGGATGTCTTAAATCTCGTTATCTCCGCGACGCGATCGGCCGGGGATCCCGGCGCCATGACGCAGAAACGTTCCGAAGTGCGGACTGTAAATACAGGCATCCAAACCCTTGATGCCCTCACCCAAGAGAATTTTAAACAGGCCAAAGACTGGGCCGAGCGCCTTGGGGAGGCCTCTGAAATCCGACTGCCGAAGCTGGCGCAAGAATTTTTTCGCAAGAGCAAGGTGGAGCCCAGGTATGATGCTATTCTGGAATATCTCCGCGTGATGCTTCGTGAAGCTAACCCTGAATTACTGTCCAAATTTGAAAATTTTATGAACCGTGAACAAGCCCGGGAAGAGATTTTGCGGCGGCACCAGACTAAACAGGAAATACAGGAGGGTTTCGGAAAATCCCTCCAGGACTTCGTCTATGCGATCAATGGCCGCATTCAGCAGGCCATGACGGAGGCTTTTCCGGATGACGGTTTTCCCAATTGCTCTATTGCATCGAGTATGGCCGCCTATCTTCTAGAGGCGCAATTTGGGGACGCGATCACGGTCGAGCAGCATCACGGAAATTTTGCATACGTGCGGGAAGGGGGTGTCTGGCATGAATGGCTTGTGGTCACCGACAAATCAGGCGGACGTTATTACCTAAGTTTTACGGACGGGCAATTTTTGGACCCTCCCGAGAACGTTCCGATGCCGGTTTCGGTGCCGTTTAGAAAGGCAGGCAGTTTTTTGGATGTATGGCATCAGATGGCCAAGCCCGAATATAGCGATTGGTATTCTGGGAAAAGCGGGCCTATTTCGGATCTCCAGCCCTCGGCGGCTTATCCTGTTTTCAGAAGCCTCCCCGAAGGGCCCCTCGAAGAGGTCATGGAGCGCGAAGTCGGCATGGCCGCAACCAAGACGGTTTCCGGGATGGCCTATACGGCGGATTTCCTCAGGGCGGCCATGGCCTTTAGCAAAAATTTTCCTGAAGCCCAAAACATCCGGCGTCTTTACGATGAAATTTCTCAATCCGAGGAATTCGCGGCCAAAGCCATGCTTGTGATCATGGCCCCGGAGCTGATGCCCTCCAAAATGGCGGGCATCGGCAACAAGACGGTCCTCCGCTCGGAGGTTCGGCGTAAGGCCATGGAAAAAATCGAGACAGTTTCAACGGACATTGCGGCCCGGGGGCGTGAGATCCGCGGCGCTTTGCTTGGTTACGCCACCCCCGATGCCATGGCCGCGGCCGTCTTGAGCCCGGAATTTCAAAACCAAACGGAATCCGCGATGAAAGGCCTTCCGGCGGCGCCGGAGGACATTGAGATTTTTGTAACCAGCTTGAGGCTTTCGGTTCTCGGGTTTGGGGATCTTTCCGCTTCCGCGTCCGGCAACGAAGGTGCGGGCACGCTTGAGGCTGATCCGCTTTTATCCAAAGCGGTTAACGTCTCTCCCGAAGGATTAGAGCAAATTTTTACAGCCATGAACCAAGCGGCGAAAAAGCCGGAATTCCGGGCCTGGTATCAGGAGCAATTCGGCGTGGATGCGCCCGAAGTATTTTTCCAAACCCAACCTCAATCGGGTTCCCAGGGAGTTGCCTTCCCGGTTTCCCTCGCCTTAAATCAGAAAGAGGCCCTGGAGGTTATGAGAAAACTCGCGGCCCAGTATGATCCCGCGCTGGCGCTCCTTTCCGGACAGGTTTCAAATCCCCGGGAGTTCGCCCAGATAAGCCCCGGCATCACCATGGCGCTGCTGGCCCAGGGGGGCAAGCCCGTGGATTTTGAACGCGCCGGCGTGCATGCCGATCTTTCTGTCGTGGCGGATATCGGGATCACCGTCAAGGTGCCCAAAATGATCGAAGTCAGCGGTATCAAGACCGACCCTGGCGTGGTCGCCGCTTACGGGCAGGGCGCTTACAGCTTCACCCAGTTGAGCGTCCGGGTGGTGCTCCCGTCACCCGGTCTTGTGAATCTTCTCGAAAAAGTATCCGACCCCGTCATTCGCCATCAAATGACTTTGCCGAGCCTCCGGCATATCGTCGCGGTGATGAATCAGCTCTTAAAAGACGCCGAAGTCCGGGCCGTGGTTGCCGCGGCCGCGTAGTCCCGCCGGGCGCGCCTTCTTATTTTAAGATTGAATCGGGGCCGTTTTCTTATAAAATCTGCATCAACCGTTATGAAACTGACCCCGCTTGAAATTCCGGCCGTGATTTTAATAGAGCCCCGAGTCTTTGAGGACGCCCGCGGTTTTTTTTATGAAAGCTACCGCGAGGATTTATTTG
>JAHFHI010000126.1 GCA_023246995.1 Candidatus Omnitrophota bacterium | reverse complement strand
AAACTTTGGGACAAACAAAAAGAGGGGAAAAAACGCATGAAAAAAGTGGGGCGGATCGATCTTCCACAGGAAGCCTTTATCAGCGTGTTGAGAATCGACCAATGATCATTTGGCTTCCTTTGGTCCTGCTCGGGCTGGCTATCCTGTATCAACGCAAACTGCGCGAGGAATGGGAGTTTTTTACCACCCGCCGCCGCGAGTGGATCTATGACAAATGGAAAAATTGGGGAGAACCTTTCTTGGTCGCGGCCGTGCTGGCGCTTGCGATCCGCACCTATCTTCTGGGGCCCTATAAGATTCCGACAGGATCCATGCGGGTTACCTTCCTCGAAGGCGACCGGATTTTCGTGGATAAGATCACCTACCGGTTTCATTCTCCGGAAAGGGGCGACATCATCGTTTTCAAGTACCCGCTTGACAGGAAAAAAGACTTTGTCAAAAGACTCGCGGGCCTTCCCGGCGATACGCTTGAGATTCGGGAAGGCAAACTGATCGTCAACGGCAAGCCGCTTGAAGAGGCGCCTTTTTCGGAGCATTATTACTATAATCGCGAGGATTGGGACTATGCCAAAGCCGGGCAGGTGATACACGTCCCGCTCGACAGTTATTTTGCCCTTGGCGACAACTCGGCCCAGTCTTCCGACAGCCGTAATTGGGGTTTCGTGCCCAAAAAGAACTTGATCGGCCGAGCCTTTTGCATCTGGTGGCCGCTTAACAGGATTAAATTTGTCGACTGACGTAATATGACGCCGGCCTTTCCATTTTTAAAGCTTCGGGCTCTTCAAACACCCGATGCCTGAATCTCCCCGAACAGCTCCCGCATTTCTCTGGGGCACGGCCACAAGTTCCCATCAAATCGAAGGCCATAACCGCGCCAATGACTGGTGGGCCTGGGAAACCCAGGGCCGGTTGAAAGAGCCGTCGCTTGCCGCCTGCGACCATTATGAGCGTTTTGAGGAAGATGTCGCGCTGATCGCCGGACTCGGGCACAATGCCCACCGTTTTTCCCTTGAGTGGAGCCGGTTTGAGCCGGAGGAAGGCCGCTGGAACGAAGAGGCTTTCAAACATTACGACGAAGTTTTTCAGGCGCTAAAGAATCGCGGGATTGAACCGGTCGTCACCCTGCATCACTTTACCAATCCCGAATGGTTTAGCCTTAAAGGGGGGTGGCTTCAGGACCGGGCGGTTTTTTATTTTTCCCGCTACGTCGAGCGCGTGGTCAAGGCTTACGGCCGCTACGTAAAATACTGGATCACGATTAACGAACCCACGATTTATATTTATTTCGGTTTTTATGAGGGCTCCTGGCCTCCGGGGAACATGTGCTACCGGGATGCTATGAAAGTTTTCCGCCAGCTTCTCTTGGCGCATATGGAAGCCTATCGCATCATTCACCGCCATTATGAAGAGGCGCTGCAAAAGCCGGCGGCGGTTTCCATTGCCCAGCATATGACTTATTTTACCCCGTGCCGCCACGACAGTTTTGGCGATCGTTGGGCCGTTTTCCTGCGCGATTGGTTTGTCAATCATCTATTTTGGCGTGCGGGCCTTACGGGACATCTTTTTTTTCCGGGAATTTTTTCGGAATTCTTGGGCAGCCGGGGCTGCTTTGATTTTTTAGGGCTTAATTACTATACCCGGGATTTCATTCGCTTCGGGGAATGGTTCGGGGAGAAATCCGTGGGAGGCATCTGTGATAAAGCCCACCACAGAATCCAGGTCCGTGAAAGCAGCGCCATGGGCTGGGAGGTCCACGCCGGGGGACTTTATGAGCTCTTAAAAAGGCTGCGGGGCTATCGGCTGCCCGTCATGGTGACGGAAAACGGGATTGCCACCCGGGAAGATGCCCAGCGGGTACGCTTTATCCGCGAGCACACCCACGCGGTCCATAAGGCCCGCCATGCCGGCGTTCCCGTGATGGGCTATTTTTACTGGTCTCTTTTGGATAACTTTGAGTGGGCCCATGGTTTTGACCCCCGTTTTGGGATCATCGAGGTCGATTATCAAAGCCAGGAAAGAAAATTGCGTCCAAGCGCTCATGTCTTGAGCGAATGCTGCCGAAAAATAGAGCACGAACTTTCAAGGGCGTAATGCGCGTCCTCGCCTTATGAAATAGCAATCAAGGCCACGCGGGGCTTAAGCCTCCGGCCTCATTGGAGAGAAAACACATGCAAAAGGATTTGTTCGCGGGAGCTGGCGGGGCAACGATCTCAAGTCTTTCCGGGGCGATGCCTTCCCGGGTTGATTTTTTGGAGCGGCACCGGATTTCTTTGCGCTGGGACCAGGCCATTGTCATGCTGATTATGTTTTTGGTCGCCTATGTTTTGATTTTTTCATTCGGTGTGGAAACAGGCAAGCGTTATGCCATGGAGGAGCTCAAGGCCGAGCGGTCTAAGCGTGAGCGCATGGGCGAGGAGTTTCGCCAGAGGCTTTTGGAAAAAAGGGATCCTGCGGGCGGCTCTTCGGTGATTTTGCCGGCTCTGGCTACAGCGGGCGCTCCCGGTACTGCGCAGGCCGCCCGAGCGAACAGTTCGGGGAAGACCGCCGTCCTAGAGCCGCCTAAGGCCGGGCAGACTCCGGCGGTTTCCGTAGATTCCGATGCGACCTTGTCGGCCCCCAAACAGGGCAAAGGGAAATACACGATCCAGGTTGTGACCCTCAAGTCTAAGGACGCCGCGATGAAGCAAATTCAGGCTTTAGCCGCCAAAGGCCAGCAGGGGTTTATCCTGACCCGTGGAAATTACGTGGAGGTCTGCGTGAGTGGTTTTGAGACCCAGAGGGAGGCCCGCCAATCCCTTGATGCTCTTAAAAGCCGTGGGATTGTTCCCGCAGACGCCTATATAAGAGGGCTTTAAGAGCCGTTCCTTCCGGCTCCCTCGAAAGTTCCTTTAAAGAAGCCTCAAAATCTCTTTTTTTGGCTGGCCAAAGCGCTTGAAGGCCGCTATAATACACCCCTCAAACACGGACATTCTATCCTCCCGTGGGCGATAAGTGATTTATTCCAAGAAAGGAAACCGTTTTTATGTCCCAGCATGGAAGTCTTCGCATTGATAGTGTCGGCACCAAGCACAGGAATGTTTTGAAGCGCTATGAGCGGATCAAGAAGCTTCAGGAGCAGAATAAGTGGCAGGATCGCTCCTCGGCTTTCGGACTTCCCAAAGTCAAATCGGTAAAGATCAAGGTTAAAAAGACCAAAGAAGCTGCCGCAGCCGGGACCGCAGCGGCTCCCGCGGCGGGCGGGGCAGCAGCAGCTCCTGCGGCCGCGGCACCCAAAGCGGCGGCCCCCAAAGCCGGCGCTGACAAGGCCAAGAAGTAAGGCGGAACTTCGAATCATGATTATGATCAGGCGTTTTGAGCAGGAAGATCAAAAGTCCGTACAGAGCCTCATTCACGGCATCATGAGCCTTGAGTTTGGCGATGATCAAAACGTTTATCCCAGCGAAGATATTCAGTTTATTTCGCGCCACTATGGGGCCTTGGGAGAAGGTTTTTTTGTGGCCCAAAATACGAATAAGATTATCGGGACCGTTGCCATCAAAAAAGAGGATGACCGGACCGCGCTTTTGAGACGCCTTTTCGTCGACCCGGCTTATCGCAAACAGCAGATCGGCCTTAAATTGATCGACAAAGCGCTTCATTTTTGCGCGGACTTGGGGTACGAGGAAGTGGTTTTCCGGACGACTTCGCGGATGGTGGCTGCGGCACGAATTTGCCAAAAAAGGGGGTTTGTCAAGCGCGCCACTCTTGCCATGGGGCCTATCGAGCTTTGGAAGTTTACGTTGTCCCTGCGCGACGGCGTTAAGCGCGCTTAAGAAAGATTATGTTTAAGATGATGAAGCCCAAAAGCGAACAGATGAAGACCTTAACGGAGCGTGAAATTCAAAGCAAACTTTACGGGCATTTGAGGGCGCCGCATGGGGTCCTTCATGACGAATCCGCAAAATCCTTGGCAGGGGCATCTTCCGCACGCACGGCCTCTCTCGGAGTAAAAAATTTTTCTTCTCGCCCGGCAGTGCCGGCTGAAGCTAAACCCTTAGAGTTTGAAATGCCTGCGGCGTCCAGAGACGCCAAGCCCTGGACCCAGCCGGCGCCTTCGGGGATTCAGGATTCACGTCCGTCGGTTAGTAAACTCGCTTTTTCCAGACCGGAGCCGAAGTCCAGGCCCTCCCGCCCTGCAGCACCGCCAAAGCCTTCGCTCTTTCCGAAAATAGGGGCATGGATGCTTTTAGGCGTAAAAACCTTAGGCGCTATCGTCATTTTGGCGGTACAGAATTTCTTATATATCCTGCGTGTTATTTTTGTGAAATTGTTCCAAGCGATTGTATGGCTGGGCGCTTTTTTATGGGGGATGCTCCGGATTCTTGATTTCCGCAACCCGAAAATCCAAAAAGCCTTTTACACGCTCGCGACCATCGGCTTTATCGCCGCACTTTTCGCCGGGATCCATTCCCTCAATTTAAACCGCGAAACCGCAATGAAGGCCCCCCGGATCGCTCTTCCTAAATTGCGCCCGGCGAATTCTCCTGCAATCGCCCGGCCCGAGGTCAAGGATGGCAGCCTGCGGAGTGCCGGACAGGAGCCTGAAACCGCGCGCCAAACGGCTTTGAAGCCTGCCGTGTCATCCGCCGTCGCAGGGACTTCCTCTCCCGCCAATGCGGATCGAAGCGCGAATCAAATTGGAACGCATGGAATTCAAGTAGCGACCTTTGCCACGGCCGAAGACGCCCAAAAATTGGTGGACCGGCTCAAAACGGGCCGCTTCAGTGCATTTGTCAAACCGCTTAGCCGCCCCGGCGGCCGCGTCTATTACTGTGTCTTTATGGGGCCCTACGCCGGAAGCGCTCAAGCGGAAAGAGAACTTGAACGTTTCCGTCAAACGGAAATGGCTAAGCCCTTCCGGGACGCGTTTGTCCGTTCTTTATAATCATCTGACTCAATAAGGCTTCGCCATGTGGGATGGGTTTGATAAACGAAATTTTCCCCGTATCAATGTCCGGTGCGAAGTCAATTTGAAGCTTGCCGATCAAACGGTTCCTTTTTCCACGGTGACACAAAATTTAGGCTGTGGAGGCCTGTGTGTGTTGCTTGACCATCCCATGGAAAGATTCT
>JAHFHI010000125.1 GCA_023246995.1 Candidatus Omnitrophota bacterium | reverse complement strand
AGTTCGTGCGCAAACTCACCCGGAAGGAAATCTCGGACCTTAAAAAATGGGCGCTTCGCTATGTCACTTACGCAAAAGATCACCTGCGGGGGCGTTTTTCGAGGCTCCCGGCCGCGAGAAATCCCTGATTTTATAGGTGCGCCGCTTCGAGTTTTCAGTATAATAGCCATTCTATGCCGCAGGCAGATTCCAAATCCGAAATGACCCACGGTGCATTCGTCAAGGGCCTTGAAGGCATCGTGGCCTCGCAAACCGCTTTAAGCCTTGTGGACGGCGAGGCGAGCCGCCTTTTTTATCGCGGTATTCCGATCGGGGAGCTGACCCAGAGCTCCAGTTTCGAGGAGGCAATTTTTCTTCTGTGGAACGGACGGCTCCCGCTTGCCGAAGAGTTCGAATCTTTCCGCAAAAAACTTGCCCAAGATAGAATGCCGCCCCGGGAGGCGCTGGAAGCGATCCGTGCTTTTCCCAAAACCGCGCACCCCATGGCCGCTTTAAGAAGCGCGGCTTCTATCCTCGGGCTTTATGACCCGGACTCCGAAAAGGTTGATCTTGAAAGCACCCGGAGTCAGGCCTTCCGGCTGACGGCGGTGCTCCCGTCTTTGATTGCGGCATTTTTCCGGGCCCGGGAGGGAAAGGATTTTCTTAGTCCCAAGCCCGAGCTTTCCCACAGCGCTAATTTTCTTTATATGATGCACGGCACGATTCCGCCCCCGGAAATGGAAAGGGCGCTTGATGCCTACCTGATTCTTCTGGCTGACCACGGGCTGAATGCCTCAACTTTTTCAGCCCGGGTCACGGTTTCGACCCAAGCCGACACCTATTCGGCCGTGGTCTCCGCGATCGGAACCCTGAAGGGCGATCTCCACGGCTCGGCCAACCAGAAGGCCATGGAAATGATCCTCGATATCGGCACTCCCGAAAAGGCCGAGGACTATGTGATGAATCTTCTCCGGGAGAAAAAAAAGGTGATGGGCTTCGGCCACAGGATCTATAAAAAAGAAGATCCCCGCGCCACGGTTTTCCGCGGGATCGCTCAAAAGCTTTGCGAGCGGGCCGGAGAATTTCGCTGGATGGAGATATCCAATAAAGTCGAGAAGGTCATGCTTAAAGAAAAACAGATTCCGTGCAACGTGGATTTTTTCTCCGCCTCGGTCCTTTATCTGCTCAAATTTCCGGTGGATTTTTTCACCACGGTTTTTGCCGCAAGCCGTGTGGCCGGATGGACCGGGCATGTCATGGAGCAGCGGGCCGACAACCGGCTGATCCGGCCGAACGCGGAATATATCGGCCCCACGGACCAACACTATCTTCCTTTTGAAAAAAGAAAGTAAACGGTTCCTTTGAATATTCACGAATACCAGGCCAAGGATCTTTTAAGAAAATACGCGATCCCGGTTCATCCGGGCCGTGTGGCGAGAACGCCCGAAGAGGTTTATCGGGCCGCAAGCGAGCTTCTCGGCGCAGGGGCACGTCTTGTGGCCATGAAGGCCCAGATCCATGCCGGCGCCCGGGGCAAGGGCGGAGGCGTTAAAGTTCTGAAGAGCGCCGAAGAGCTCCGAGCGGCCGCGGTCGGGCTCCTCGGGAAAAATCTTGTCACGCCGCAGACCGGGCCGGAAGGCAAACCCGTCCATGAACTGCTCCTGGAAGGCACCAACGGGATTGAGCGTGAATACTACGCGAGTATCGTCCTTGACCGCAGCCTTGCCAAACCCTGCCTGATCGTTTCCGAAGCCGGCGGCATGGAAATCGAGGAAGTGGCCGAGGAACATCCGGAAAAAATTTTGAAATGCCACTTTTCTCCCGAAAAAGGCCTTGAGCACGCGGAGGCCAAGGCCATGGCCGCGCGGCTTCCGCTCAACGCGGCCCAGGCCGAGGTGATTTCCCGGATCTTTGAGGGCCTTTCCCGGCTTTTTCTGGAGCTCGACGCTTCTCTCGTGGAAATCAATCCCCTGGCAATCATGAATTCCGGAGAAGTGATCGCCATCGATGCCAAGATCAATTTCGACGATAACGCTCTTTACCGCCATCCGGAAATCGCAGCCCTGCGGGACGCTCGGCAGGAAGATCCGAGGGAAACCGAAGCCAAAAAATTCGATTTGAGTTATGTGGGCCTCGACGGCAATATCGGCTGCGTTGTCAACGGCGCGGGCCTTGCCATGGCCACCATGGATATCATTAAATACGCGGGCGGCGAGCCGGCAAACTTTCTTGATGTCGGCGGCGGCGCGAACAAGGAAAAAGTGACCGCGGCTTTTAAGATCATCCTGCAAGACCCCAAAGTCAAAGCCATCCTCGTCAATATTTTCGGCGGCATCATGCGCTGTGACGTGGTGGCCGAAGGGATTCTCGCGGCCGTGGCCGAAGTCGGGGCCAAGGTCCCGATCGTGGTGCGCCTCGAAGGTACCAATGTCGAAGAGGGGAAAGCGATTTTAAAGAATTCCTCCTTGAACGTGATTTCCGCAAGCGGGTTTGCCCAAGCCGCCGAGAAAGTGGTGGGCGCGCTGTGAGCATCCTGGCCGGTAAAGCCACCAAGGTGCTTGTCCAGGGCATCACCGGCACCCACGGCTCTTTTCACACGGCAAAAATGCTGGCCTACGGCACGAAAGTGGCGGGCGGCGTGACGCCGGGCAAGGGCGGCCAGAGCGTGCACGGCGTCCCTGTTTTTAACTCGGTCAAGGATGCGGTAGGCGCCACCGGAGCCGATGCCTCGGTCATTTATGTGCCCGCTTCTTATGCCGTTGCGGCGATCCGGGAAGCCGGCGAGGCCGGGATCCGACTTATTGTCTGCATTACCGAAGGCATTCCGGCCCTGGACATGGCGCGCATCAAGCCCTGGCTCGGGGAGCGCAAGATCACCCTGATCGGCCCGAACTGTCCGGGCATTATCACGCCCGAGGAGTGCAAGATCGGGATCATGCCCGGATATATCCACAAGCGCGGCTCGATCGGCGTTGTTTCAAGGAGCGGCACGCTTACTTATGAGGCGGTCTGGCAGCTCTCGGCTCTCGGCCTCGGTCAATCGACCTGTGTCGGCATTGGAGGCGATCCGGTTGTGGGGACGAGTTTTCTCGACGTCCTTGCCCTTTTTGAGAGTGATCCCGCCACCGAAGCGGTTGTCTTGATCGGGGAAATCGGCGGCAGCTCCGAAGAGGAAGCCGCGGCATTCATCGAAGAAAAAATGAGCAAGCCCGTGGTGGCCTTTATTGCCGGAAGCAACGCGCCTCCGGGCAAGCGCATGGGGCATGCCGGAGCGATTATCTCGGGCGGCGCGGGAAAAGCAAGCGACAAGGTCAAGCGCCTCGAGCAAGCGGGCGTTACCGTGGCCCAGAGCCCGGCCCTGATCGGACAAACCATGGCAAAAGTTTACGCGGCGCGTTATGAGCAAAAATCTCGATCACGAGTATGACGAATATCTCAAGGGCCGGGAAAGCCAAATCGTCCAAGCCATACCCCGTTTTTTAGAGGCGCTTGAAAAGACGGCTTTCCGTTACGGCCGCTTTACCATCCCCGCCTTTTACAAAGCGCATTTCCTGACGCCCAAGCAGGAACATCTCCTCAAGCGGGCGACCTCCACGCTCACCCAGGTGATTCGCACGGCCTGCCGTCTTTATTTTGAAGAGGCGCATCTGGCCCATGTTTTTCATATGAGCCCGGAGGCCGCGGACCTTATCCGTATCGATCCGGGTTATTCGGAACCCGTGGTATTTGCCCGTTTTGACGCGCTGCTTGAAGGCGAGAGCCTGAAACTGATCGAATTCAACTGCGAGGCCCCGGCCGGAAGCGGTTATGCCGACCAGCTTGAAGACGTGCTTTTTAAGGAAGACTCGCTCCAGGACTTTTGGAAGCAGTATCACCTGAAAGCTTCCGCCCGGGCGGAGGCTGTTTTAGACGCGCTTCTTAGCACTTATGAGGAGTTTGGAGGTCTTGAGACGCCGCAGATCGCCATTATCGACTGGCGCCATGTCCGGACGCTTCCGGAGTTTGAGTATCTCAAAACCTTTTTCGAATCCCGCGGTTATAAAACCGTGATCGCCGACCCGAGGGAACTCAAATATCGCGGCGGCAAGCTTTATCATAAAAATTTCTGCGTGAATTTGATCTACCGAAGAGCGATTTTCGATGAAATTGTTGAGCGCATCGACGAGGTTCAGGACATGATCAAGGCCTATCGCGACAGGGCGGTCTGCATGGTCAATCCGCTCCGCTCGCGCCTGGCCGCGACCAAGGCCATTCTTTCCATTTTGACCAATCCGGAGTATGATCACTTCTTCACGGAAAACGAAAATAAGCTCAAGCGCGACCATATCCCCTGGACCCGCCGGCTTTTGGACGCCGAGGATTTTTACGGAAGGAAAAAAATTTACCTGATTGATTTTTTAAAGGACGAAAAAGATACGCTGGTCCTCAAGCCCTCGGCAAGCTCGGGCGGCCGCGACGTGGTGATCGGCTCCCAGACGCCCGATTCGGATTGGAACGCGGCCATTGACCGGGCGCTTAAGGGAGACTGGGTGATTCAGGAGTTTGTCAATGTCCCCATCATGACCGTGCCGCAAGTCGTCAACAACCGCCTGGATTTCGCCTACAAACGGTATAATTTTAATATTATGATGGCGGCCGGGAAATACTCCGGCAGTTTTGTGCGCTTAAGCGATGAGAGTATGATCAATGTGGCCAAAGGCGGGGGGCTCATTCCTTCTCTGGCCTCCGACCATGTCCCCGAACGCTTCGAGAGTTAGGAGGATCTTTCCGATGAATGCGGCCAAACGTATTTTTAGCCTGGAGGAAGCCAATGCTTTGGTGCCGAGACTTGAGAGTATCTTTGCGAAGCTTGCCGCCAAGAAGCAGGACTATGAAAAGCTCCACGATCACTTTTTTCTTCACGAGCTCTTGACGGAGGCCGGCCGCGACGAAAGCGCGCAGGATGCCCTTGACAGCGAAGCCCGCTCGCTTGACGAGTCGATTCTTCAGCTCGAAAAAGAAATTGAAGAGATCCGCCGGCTCGGCTGTATCTTGCGGAATATTGAAAAGGGCTGGATCGATTTTTTCGGCGCCCGAGACGGGCAAAACGTTTATTTTTGCTGGCGCCGGGGCGAAAAGACGATTCAGTATTACCATCCGGT
>JAHFHI010000124.1:4316-5161 GCA_023246995.1 Candidatus Omnitrophota bacterium | reverse complement strand
GAATGATGATGGCATCGAACCCCGCGATGATTTTTTTGAGCTCCTCGGGCGAAACGCCGGGTTTTTCGGTAATCTCAAGGCCCTCTTCCTTGCGAAGCTCGGTCATCCCGCCTTTTCCAAGCGGATCGGTAACAAGGACTTTCATTTTTTCGGTTCTCGTTTTCATCTTTTGGGTTTTGAATGCCGGGCTCGTCATCCCACTTTCACTTTCATTTCCTGAAGCGTTTCTTCCAGGACGCGCAAGCCCTCTTCAAGTTCCGATCGGGTGATGGAGCCCATGTGCGCGATGCGAACGATTTTTCCTTTCAAAGACCCCTGGCCTCCGGCCAGGGTCACGCCTTTTTCATCCCGCATGATCTTGACCAACTTCTCGCCGTCCAATCCTTCGGGTACCCGGGCGGCACTCGCGGTCGAAGACGGCGCTTTGGAAAAAATCTCGAGGCCCATGGCCCGTAAACGCCCCCGGGTCCATTCCCCCAGTTCATGAGCCCTCGTGAAAACATTATCGAGCCCTTCGGCTTCAATCAGGTCAAGGGCCTTGTCCAGCCCTAGCACAAGTCCGATCGCCGGAGTAAACGGCGTGTCCCAATCCTGAAGGCCTTTTTCATAAAGCGCGATATCGAGATAAAACCGGGGAAGCCCCGCTTGTTTCATGCGCTCGCGCGCTTTCGGACTCACCGAAAGAAACCCGAGCCCCGGAGGAAGCATCAGCGCTTTCTGGGAACCGGCAATGGCGAGATCCACATGCCAGGCATCGGTTTCAAGCCGGTCGGCCCCGAGCCCGGAAATGGCGTCGACCACCAAAAGCGCCCCGGAATTACGCGTGACCTCGCCGATCGCGCGAA
>JAHFHI010000124.1:0-4306 GCA_023246995.1 Candidatus Omnitrophota bacterium | reverse complement strand
ATATCCTGAAGGACCGCCGTGGAGGTTTCACAAAGTTCCACGCACACCGCCTTAAGATCCGGATGAGCGCGAAGCGCTTCGGCAATCTGCGCGGCGCTCACGGCTTCGCCGTAAGGCACCTTGAGCACCACCGGCTTCAAGCCGTAGGCGTACGCGATATCCGTAAACCGCTCGCCGAATTTTCCGCCGTCCACGACCAGGATCGAATCGCCCTGCGAATGGAAGTTGACGATTGCCGCTTCCATCGCGGCCGTTCCCGACCCGGTCAGGGTGTAAACCGGGTTCCCGGTTAAAAACACCTTTTTCAGGCGCCCGGAAACTTTCTCGAAGATTTTCCGGTACTGCGGCGTCCGGTGATGAATGATGGGTTCGCTCATCACCCGGCGCACGGATTCGGGAACCGGGATCGGCCCCGGAGTCAAAAGGATGTTGCGTTTCATAAATGCTTATTTTTTGGTTTCGGGCTTGCTCGAGATCACTTCATCGACGATGCCGTAGGCCTTGGATTCTTCGGCCGACATGAAATAATCACGGTCCGTATCGCGCTCGATACGCTCCAGGGACTGGCTCGTGTGCTTCGCCAGAATCTGGTTCAGCTGACCCTTTAGTTTCAGGATTTCGGTAGCCTGGATATGGATGTCGCTTGCCGTTCCCTGCGCGCCGCCCCAGGGCTGGTGAATCATGACCCGGGCGTGCGGAAGCGCGTAGCGTTTGCCCTTGGTGCCGGCGGCGAGAAGAAGCGCGCCCATGCTGGCCGCCTGACCCAGGCAATAGGTCGAAACATCGCATTTCACAAACTGCATGGTGTCGTAAATGGCGAGCCCCGCGGTCACCGATCCGCCGGGAGAATGGACATAAACACTGATATCCTTTTCCGGCTCTTCCATATGAAGGAAGAGGATCTGCGCGATAATCAGGTTCGCCACCGTGTCATCAATGGGCGTTCCGATAAAAACGATCCGGTCTTTGAGAAGCCTTGAATAGATGTCGTAAGCTCTTTCGCCGCGCCCCGTCTGCTCGATCACCATCGGAACCAGATAACCGCTCATAGCCTTTTCCTCCTTCACGCTTGGTTTCATAAATAAGAATCCTCTCGGCGTTAATCTTTCTTGGCGTTTTCTTTGACGTACTGAAGAGCTTTCTGGCTCCGGATCTGCTCGGCCAAAGATTCCAGGGCGTCTTCGTGCTCCCGGTAATACTTTTCAACTTCCTCAGCCGAACGGCGCATCTCGGAGGCGATCTCGGCGAATTTCGCGCGGAAATCCTCCTCCCCGGCCGTAAAATTCTGTTCGATCGCGATTTGATCCAGCAGAAAAGCAAGGTGCACCTGCCGGCGAGCCTCCGGCTCAAGCTCCTTTCGAAGTTTCTCCTGGGTTTCTTCGGGTTTGTCGTGCGGCTCATGGCTGTGCCTGCGCCCGGAATTCGACATGACTTCGTGAATCATCCGCTCATGGCGCCTTGCCAGAAACCCCTGGGGGATATCCATTTTATTGTGCTTCACAAGTTCATCGAGGAGCGCTTTTTCATAGCGCGTCTCCAGGTCGCTTTCCTTGCGCGCTAAAATGTCCTGGCGGATTTTCTCTTTGAGTTCTTCCAGGCTCTTATGCTCCCCGGCTTGGCGGGCCAGTTCGTCATCGACCGCGGGAACGAGTTTGGTTTTGATTTCCTTAATTTTGATCTGAAAGGCCGCTTTTTTGCCGGCCATCTCCTTGCGGGCCGTGTTTTCGGGAAACGTCACTTCAATGCGCCGATCCTCTCCGGCCGCCGCGCCCACGATCTGGGGGGAAAAACCCTTCAGGAACTCTTCTTCCTGAATCTGAAACCATTCGTCGGCTTTTTTCTCAAGGACCTTCCCGTCGACCGTGCAGGTATAGTCCGCAATGACAAAATCCCCCAGCGCCACGGCCCTGTCCTCAACGGCTTTATACTGCGCAAGGGCTTCGCGAATCCGCTCAAGGGTCTGATTCACCTCTTCCTCCCGGATCTCGGGCTTTTCTTTCTTAGCGTAAAGCCCGCTCACCTTCGAGAGCTTGATCTTGGGCCGGACTTCGACACGCGCTTCATAGGAAAGTTTGCGCTCATCGAACTGGACTTCCCCGATATCCGGAAGGCCGATCGGTTCCAGGGATTTCTGGCGGACCGCGAGGCGGTAGGACTCGGAAATCAGGTGTTTCAAGACCGACTCTTTGGCGTCCTGGCCGTAATGGAGGGCCAGGATATTGCGCGGGGCTTTGCCGGGCCGGAACCCGGGCACTTTGGCCTTCGGAGAAATGGCGTCGTAATACTCGTCATATTCGCGCCGGATTTCCGCTTCCGGGACTTCGATCTTCAGAATTTTTTCGCAGGATTTTCCGTCCCGCACCGCAACCTTAAAGGAAATATGGGTTTCTTCCTGAACGCTCATAGGGTTCGACGATTCCCGCCGGGGAATTTTCCTCCTAAAAATAATTTTTAAATGACTTCTGGCTATTCCCCGCGCTCCCTTTGGGGAACGGGTAAGATGAGGAGGCAGGTAAAACTTTTTTTCCCTCCCCCTCGCCTTCTCCCTCAAGAGGAGAAGAGATTGCGTTTTTTGACGGCACAACAGCTTCGGCGGCTCGTGCGAAGTCGAAAGCCACAAGCTTTCGCAAGCCTGCCGGAATCGTTTTGATTCCGGCCCCTTCGATTCCCTTCCCGCACTCAAAAATCTGGAGCGAGTGGAGGGAATCGAACCCTCGTAGTAGCCTTGGCAAGGCTATGCATTACCACTATGCTACACTCGCTTGTCTAAACTCGAGAGACAAAGCGCATATATTAGGCAAAGAGGCGGGGTTTGTCAACGTAGTGCGAAACCAAAGAATGGCGGGAAGTTAGGTGAATTTAGCCTGCCTCGGAGGCTCTTAAAAGACCCTGTCTCACCCTAAGCGGATCGGGCCACATAAATGTAGGCCTTCAAAAACTCCTCGATGTCCTGCTCAAGGCCCGGAGGCACATCGCTAAGGTAACCTTGCTTGAAATAATCCTCTCGGCCGGAATCAAGAAGAAGGAGGGCCGCCATAAGGAGCCCGGAGTTTCGGCTGACTTTACGATACCGGACCGAATAAAAACCTTTTCCATGACCCAGCCGCTCTTCGGCCATGTTCCCGTAGAAACCCCGAACCCCCTCCTTGGTGATATTCAGGATTTTCCGGTCCTGAAAATCAAAGCTGGACGGGTTGGTACGGATTTCCATATTGCGGTACCGGCCGCGAAGGTCCATGATTTCAGCAAGACTCCCGGTAAGCCTCCGCTCGGAATCCATGTTGAAAACAAATTTGACCCTCTGATCCGGACTGTAAACCGCGATGAGTTTATAAAATTCCTCGCGCTGCGCCCGGGAAAGCGAATCAAAAACATCCATATCCACAAGGACCGCATATTTCCCCGCGAGGTTTCGAGCGGCCCGGCGCACGTCGGGAAGCGCATCCTGACGCCTTACCTCCGAACGCAGGGCCGTAAGCACCGCCTCACGGTTGGACTCAAAGTGCATTTGATAGATTTCTTCAACGAGATTTCTTGCCCGGACGGCCACTTTCTCAACAGAATCCCCCTGCTCCAGCAAGTTCAAAATTTCGGTCCATTTTTGGATTTTTTTACCTTGATACAACTTGGCCTGGAACAAACTCATCATGAGCGTATTTCCTGTTTGGTTATAATAAAAAAAGGTTTGATCAGGGCCTGAAACACCGCCCGAGCTAACGGCCTGTGTGTATTGAGCGGCTTCGGCATTGCTGCGCCTCATCTGCTTTAGAAAGAGGATGTATGCCTGGGAATACCGTCCCGCCTTAATATGGAAATCCATTTGTTCCAGCAAACTCCCCAATTGTCCGGAGAGTTCTTTCACAGGCGTGGCCTGCAAGTGCAGGTCCAGCATCTTAAAGGGACTCCAGTCCCTTGGCCAAATTTCCTGACGAATTGAGGAGTCCGGTTTTAACAAAGCCTCTGCCAATTTCAGGTCACGGGTCATATCGTTGCTCAAATTTTCGGAATGCCACAATTCTGCGTAGGCAAAATCCCGGGCATGCTGTTTTTCTTCCCCCATAGCCATGGCCGTATAAACCTCGCGGGCAAACGCCTCCTCACTCATGGCCGTTTGCTGAATCAGTGACCGGATGCGGTAGGGAATGGGCAAGTCCGGGTTTTGAAACTGTGGGTTGTTTACCAGATCCCGGTACTCTTCTTTCCCTTTCTCCACAAGGACCGGGACGTCGGCGGTAAAATAGCGGCCGTAGGCGTTGGCATAGTTACCAGCACGATTCCCCTCCAGCCAGCCCCCCGCGGAATTCCA
>JAHFHI010000123.1 GCA_023246995.1 Candidatus Omnitrophota bacterium | reverse complement strand
GTCTTCGGGAAAATGGAAGTCTCCGGTCGTGACTGAAATTGTTCCCGCCGCAACTTTCTGGGAGGCTGAAGACTACCATCAGCAGTACGCGGCCAAGCGGGGAGGGAAGTCCTGCCATCTCTAGAGCCGGGAAAGGTTTTAATTTTCTTCCGGGATCGGGTATTATTTCTTCAATAGGAAACATTTTTTAAAGACGCCCATTGAACCCGCCTTTCTTAACTTCGGGGGAGATTTCATGAAACTGCTGATGATTCTGGCAATCGCTATCGGCGCCGTGATGGCGGCGGGGTATCGGCTCCACCCTGAAAACCTCACTTACTATTTGAAAGTAGAACCCCAAGCTGAAAAATTCGAGTTGAAATTAAAGGCGGGGGATGTCTGGACGGTTTCCATCGAAGAAGAGACCGATTCCGGATACCGGATCAATGCCGACGGGGCCATCCTGTCGATTGCTAAGAATGAAATCGAATCGCTCAAGCCTGTGGGCGGCGGAAATCTTCTTGAAGAGCTCAAGAAAAATTACGAAAAAAATAAAAAGAAATATCCGCTTCTGACCCTTGATAAACAAAAAAGTCTCAAAACCGCGTGGGACAACTTTGTCATGGAGCCCTCCAGACTCGCCGAAGAGATCAAGAAGAAAAATCCCGGCATTTCCATGACCGACCAGCTGAACCAGGCTATGGCGGCGGCCGCCCAGGCACGCCAGCAGCAGGCTAAATTGCAGGCTGAAATGGAGCGGCAGGGCGGCTGAAAAGTTCGCTTTTCGGTTCCGACTCTTGTGTTATCATACCCGGCATGAAGCCGAGCCGCCGCCCGCAATTTTATTTTCCCTCCCTGATTTTTTTAAGCAAAATGCCCTCCGCAATGTCGGGTCATGCGATTGAGAAATAGTCTCGTTATTTTCCCGCTCCTTTGCGGCCTATTTTTATTCCCGTGCGCGCGCCCTTCCCGGGCTTATATTCCGGATGTGGGCCCCGGCATGTGTGTCAGCGAAAATTGTGAGGATACCTATACGCCGCCGAGTTATTCCTCGGGCGCTTCAAGCTATTCTTCCGGTTCTTCTTCCTATTCCGACGGCGGCGGTTATTCCAATTCTTATGATGCGATGGCCATGAATACCGCCATGGGGCTCATGGGGAGTTTCATGTCTTCGGTGATGGGGGGCATGGAGAGAGCGGCCGCGCAGCAGGCCGAATATCAGAGGCAGGCGGCCGAACAGCAAAGGATAGAAGCGGAGCTGGCCCGGCAGGAGAGGGAGCGGCTCCTGGCCATTAAAAAAGTCGAGCAGGAGGGGTTGCGCGCGGAGTATCAGGAAAAAATGGCCCGATCTTCGGCCGCCATCCGGGCCGGAATCGGACGCATTGAAAATATGCTGGGGATGAGCCTGTCGTCCGAACCAAGCCCTCTTAAAATCGAAACCCTGGATGACGGAAACTCCGGCGGGTTGGATTGGGACGGGAGACGCGCGGGGCAATCCGGGACCGAAGACAAACCGCTTGAATTGATGCGGGATGATTTTGGGGATCCGAGTGTGGTGGATTTGCGCGACAAAACCGACCTTACCGTAAGGCCTGAAGTCGTGAGCGGTCAGGCGCGCTATGAGGCGCCCCAGCCGGCCTCCGCTCCCGAATCCGCACCGGCTCAAGAATCGGCGGCGGTTCCCGAACTTTCTGCCGGACAGGAACAAACTACCGGCCCGGTTTTAGCGGATGAGGCGCCTGGTCAGCCGCTCCCGGAGCCTACGGACTCTGGCGTCCAAGCGCCCGCGCCTTCTCCCGGTGATCAAAACGAAGTTGATCCGCATGCGAGTCCTGCGCCGCAGCCTGAAGAAACGCTTCCCGTTTCTGATCCGGCTCTGGCTGCGGCATCCGAAGTTCCCGACCATCCGGCCGCAGAAACTTTTCAGAATCCCGCCAAACCGGGCCCGGAGGCCGCTTGGGTGGATCAGCCTGAAACGGTTGAATCGGCAGAGCCGCGGGATCTGACCGACCATCCCGCGGCGTTCCGGCAGACGGATCTTCCGGACGGAAGTCAGGGGTATGTCGAAGCCTCTCCGGAAACGGCAGGCGCGGAGCCTTATTCATCGGCGTTGCCCTGGAGATCAGTTCCGGTTGAAACCGATACCGTGGACCCCGCTCTCTTGAAAGGGGACACTCCGCCGATCAGACCCGAGACCGTGGAGACGCGTAAACAGGAGCGCGCGATGATGGAGAATTTTAACAAGAAAAGCGCGGAGCGTGCTGAGGAGTTGCTCGCGGAATCGCAGATGCAGGAAGTCCGGAAAGCCGCGGAAAAGGACCTGCGGGAGAAAGCCGCGGCTTGGCATAAAAAAAAGGCCCTGGAAAAAGAAATGGCCGCCCTTGAGGAGGCGGATTATAAAAAATATCCGGGCCTCCGGGAAGCCATTCAGGAATCAAAGCAGGAATGGGCGGATGCGGAAAAAGAATACGACGCCCTGAAAGCCAAGGAAAGAGAAAAGGCCAGGACGCAGCCGGAGGAGGATTTGAGCCTGCTGCTTCAGCTCACCGAAGAGCCCCGAAGGATATGGCCGGGTCCCGGAAATCCCGAGCCGCCGCTTGCGAACCCGGTTGAAAATGACGCCGACCGCTTTGAGGGGGTTTTGAAAATATGGCGAAAAAGAAAGGAAGCGAAAAGTGGGACTGAAAACTAAAGAGTTTATGGTCTGGCCCGCCATGCTTATCTTGGCCGTGAGAGTCTGCGCGGCTGGCGAGACCGAACAAGCCCGGCCCGTGCCGGTTCTTTCCGAAAGCACCCGGCAGCTTATGGAGCGCGGAATCGTGGCCGCGGATGCCAAAGAGTGGGCGACGGCGAGCCAGTATTTTCTGCAAGCTCAAAAAAACGATCCGCTTCAGCCCAAGGTGCTTTTTAATCTGGGGTTTTCGCTGATGAACGAGGGCCGGAATGTGCCCGCGGACCTGTGGCTAAGAGCCTATCTGGGCCTGAATCCGGGAGCGGCCAACGCGGCGCAGATTGAAAAAGAGGTCCGCAAACTGGATGTTTCAATCGACGTCACTTCAGGCAAGCTCATCGAAGAAGCCATCGCGCAGATGGGGAATTTGGCGGACCCGATGACTCCGGCCGAGCAGGAAGCTTTTCAAATGCCGGCCGATGCCTCGGCGATGGCGGGGCAAAAAATTCCGCCGAATATGGAACAGCGCAGGGGAAATACCCTGGGGGCTATTTTATTTGCCCAGACCGCGACCGGGCGCATTACCGAGGCCCTTAATTTCGCGGCCCGGATGAATCTTACCAATGTGAATCCGGATTCCCTGCGGCGTTATTTCGGCCAGATTCAAGTGGACGCGGGGGATTTTGAGGGGGCCGTGAGTACGCTTAAGGAAATCCAGAGTCCGGGAGAGCGGGATCTTCTTTTAAGCGCCATGGTGATCGGGGAAATCGCTGCCGAGCGCCTGGGTAAGGCCGAAGAACATGCCGCGTCGGTTTCATCGCCGGAAGAGAAATTGAAACTTTTCAATGTCCTTTTTTTGAAATATATCCGGCAGCTGGAAGTCGAGAAAGCCGAGGATGTTTTTTCGCGCCAGAACCTGACCGGAGACGCGAAAGCCAGACTTCTTTCGCGCTTGACCGCCGGTTATCTTAAAAAAGAAATGACGGATAAGGCGCGCGGATTTGCGCAGGAAATCCTGAACACCGCCGATCCCGCCGAGATCCGGCAGCTTGATAGCGTGACTCTGGCTTTGGCCGCGCTCGGGCGCGGCGCGGAGGCGGTGAGCCTTGTTCAAAACGCGGCGGGGGCCAAGCCCAGGTTTGATGAAGCGAAAATTATCGAGACCGCGGGTTTTCTTATCCCCGGGTTGTGCTGGTCCGGGCAAACGCTTGAGGCCGAATCGCTTATGGCCGCGCTTCAGGGGCTAAGGTCAGCGGCCCTTCAGCAGACTTTGAAAACCACCCGGCCTTTTGTCCTTGCCGAAAAAGGGAATGTCGAGGGCGCGTTGAAAGCTCTTAAAGAAATCGATTCCTCAAGCCGGGATTCCGTGATCATTTCACTTTTTTGGAGACTGGTTCAAAAAAAGATGGATGCCCCGGCCGCGAAGATGGCGCTCGCTTCGGATTCGGATCTCGTCAAGGCCCGTCTTTTTTTGAAACTGGCGAATCAAGTCACGGGGGCCGAGGCCGAATTTCAAAAGCGGCAGCTTAGATCCAGAGCCTTTGATTGGGCGCTTTCGGTTCAGGATGTTTTGGGACTGCGGAGGCTTGCCCAGGACGCCGGGCGGGAAGGGCAGGGCGAGTTGTCGGCTCACGCCGCGCGCGCCGCCGCGGCCATGAATTGGATCGAACTTGCCGATTATTTTACCCGCATCCCCGCGACTTCAGATCTTAGGAAGCACAGCGAGAGTTTTAAATTGAAAGGCTTTGACAGGGTGCCTTATGAAACAGCTTTGGCGGCATTGGAATGGGGCCGGGTATCGGTTTATATCCGGGCCAGAGAACGAAACCGGGACTAAGCGGGAGGAGATAGCGGTTATGAAAATCCTGAAAAACCTTATGTTGTTTATCGGAATTCTTGCCGTCTCAACCGGGTGCTCGATTAAGCTGGGGCCGGAGCCGCTCAAGGCTTTTCAGAACGGCGGCGACGGGCGCGTCCGGATCGGAGAGGTGACGGAAACGATGACGGGAAACTGGAGCCAGCTTCCGAACCGCGTGGGATTCAAAAATTCTTTCCTCGCGGCTCTGCGCAAACCCGAAGTCGCGCCGTTTTTTAACGGGAGTGTTTCGAGCCTTCTCATGGACGTGCAGCTTACGAGCGACCACGTGGATGATGAGGCGCGCCTGACGAGCCTCGGGGCCTTGAGCATGGTCACGATCGGGATCATTCCGCTTAAGTATCACTCCGAGTGGAACGTTCAGTGCCAGGTGACTCTCAAAAACTCCGAGGGAGCCCAGAGCGCGGTCTATAACTTCAATGAAAAAGGGACTTACGACATATGGGCTTATCCCTTGACCATGTTTTCGCTTTTCGGAGCCGGAATGCGGGGCGCCGGTGACGGCGAAGAGATATTTGAGCGCGTATCCGAAAACCTTGTCGACAAAATCATACAGGCCATAGAAGCTGATTCCGGGGCGCTGGCCTCTCAAAGTAACGCCGCCGGACAGGCCGGGGCTTTTCCTGCGCTTCAGAA
>JAHFHI010000122.1 GCA_023246995.1 Candidatus Omnitrophota bacterium | reverse complement strand
GATTCTTAAAGTAGCGCACTTTTTTCAAAAAGCCGCGCGCTTATTTATTGCCGCTGCGGCCGGGGTATGCGATATCGAAGAAAAGGCAAGGCGAACGGCCGAGGAGTGGGACCGGGATCGGCTTTATCATCTCTTGGATGAAGAACACGCGCTTTCAGGTTTCCGGGAATGGGAAAAGCCCATGCTGTCTTATCTCAAGCCGCAAGCAATTCTCGGGGTGATCGGCTGCGGTGCGGGACGGGAGATTCTGGCGCTGGATCGGCTGAATGATACGGCCGACGGGGTGGACATGGCCCCGCGAACCATCGATGCCGCGAAAATAAATCTGGCCCGCGCCCGGGCCAAGGGAAGCGCTTATTGCGCCGACATTTTTCACTTTCGGTTTCCTCGGGAGGTTTACGACGGCTTCATATTTTCATGGCAGACCTATGGGGCGATCCCTTCTTCAGGCCGCAGGATTGCGATTCTAAAAGGCCTCCGGCGGCAGCTCGCCGATGAGGGATGCGTCATTCTCGCGGACGAAACCCGCCTGGGCCGGGGAACCCGGTTGGAGCGTTTGGCGTCGGCTGTGGGCCGGTGGACGGGAAACGCTTTTCCGCCCGATGCCGGAGATCTGTTTTCCGCGCAGTTAGCCTTCCGGCATTTGTTCAAACGGGAGGAAATCGAAAACGAAAGCCGGACTGCCGGATATAAAATAGAGGCGTGCCTCCAAGAGGGGCGAAAAATCATCGCCGTTTTGAAAAAGGCGGAGCATTATAAAGAGCATGTTAAACCCGGCGGTTAAAAAAAAGCAGAGCCCGATTGACGGATGCGGTCTTATCGCCGAGACGCCCATTCGAAAGGGCGAGGTCATCTGGAAGCTTGATGAACACGACAGGATCTTCACCCCTGCCCAGGGCCGGGCGCTCCCGCCCGAGGTTCAGCTTCAGCCGCTTCAGTATGGCGACCGGTATATCCTGAATGACGGCATGCGGTTTATTAACCATAGCTGCGACCCGACGGTGTGGTGTGAAGGTGACGATACGATGGTCGCGCGCCGGGATATTGCCGCGGGGGAAGAGCTGGCATTCGATTATCCGACGCGTGAAGTGGAGCCACCTTACCGTTTCCGCTGGAGGTGCCGCTGCGGAGCCCGGAATTGCCGAAAAAGTATTTCCAGCCGCGACTGCCTGGATAAAAAATTTCAGGAGATTTACAAAGGGCATATGCCTTCCTGGGTTTTGGACTATATCCGGAACCGCTCCGGATTTTCCGCGCCGCCGCTAAACCCGGAAATCTTTATCAGGCATGGCCTCACCGCATGTCTCTTGGCTTGCGCGGCTGTTCTTCAGAAGGCCGCGAAAATTTTGATTTCGGCGGCAGCCGGGGTGTGTGATGTCGAGGAAGTCGCCCGGCGCACCGGGGAGGAGTGGGATCAGGCCCCGGATTTTCTGCTGGATGAAGAGCCTGTTTTATCGGGATTCCGGGAATGGGAAAAACCGGTTCTTTCTTTTTTGGAACCGCAAAGCGCCGTCGGAATGATCGGCTGCGGGTCGGGCCGGGGGATGCTTGCTTGGAGTCGATTCGGGTATGCCGTAGACGGAGTCGATGCGGCTCCGCGGGCCATTGATGCCGCGAAAAAAAATCTGGCCCGGGCGGGAGTTCCCGGACGAGTCTACTGCGCGGATATTTTCCATTTTAAATTTCCCGCCGAACGTTACGGGGCTTTTATCTTTTCCTGGCCTACTTACGGATTGATCCCGTCGTCCAACCGCCGGATTGCCGTTTTGCGGCGCCTGCGCGAGCAATTAAAAGACGGGGGGTGTATGATGCTCACCGTCGAACCTTGTTGCGGCACCCCGACCCGTTCCGAAAAAATAGCCCGGCGGGTCGGCCGGTTGGCGGGCAACCCCGTCCCCCCCCGCGCTTGGGGACCTATTTTCCCAGCAGCTTGGCTACAGGCATTTGTTCACGCGCGAGGAGATCGAGAAAGAAGCCCTGGCCGCCGAGCTTATTCTCGCCGATTTCTTTCATGACGGTCGAAGGATGTCGGCCCTTTTGAAGAAGAGGACTTGATATGCACCAGCAGTCGCAGGCTTTTTTAAGAAGGATCGTCCTCGTCATCGATATGGCGATGATCACCGCGGCGTTCTACGGCACTTACTTTTTTCGCCAGCACATCCATAAAGTCTACCATTATGACTGGCTTCCTTCGGAAAAGGTTTTGGGAAATCTCCGGGGTTTTGAAAGCTACTTTTGGCTGATTCTGATCATTCTGCCGGTCTGGGCCTTTTTTTTGTATGCGGCGGGGGCGTACCGGGAACTCCGCTTCAAATCCCACGCCACCACGGTCTGGAATCTTTTCAAGGCGAACATTGGCGGCCTTGTCTTCTTCGGGGCTTTCGTGTTTCTTTTCAAGCTACATTACGTCAGCCGGACCTTCATGATCCTGTTTTCGCTCATCAATTTCATTTTTCTGATGATCGAGCGGGCGGTTCTGATCCAAGGCTGGCGATTGATGGCAAGACAGGCCTATTTTCGAAAAAAAATCCTGCTCGTGGGCACGGGCAAGCGCGCGCAAACGGTCATCCGGTTGATTGAAAAACAGGCTTCGCAATGGGGGATGGAGATCATCGGGCTTGTCGATAGGGACCCTCACCTGGTCGGAAGGGAAGTTCTCGGGTACAAAATTTTCGGAATGCTTTCCGAACTCCCCCAAATCCTAAGGAAAAGGATTGTGGATGAAGTAGTTTTTATCGTTCCCCGCAACTGGATGTCCCAAATCGAAGAGGCCATTCTTTATTGTGAAAGCGTCGGAATCCGCGTAACCCTGGCAGCGGATCTTTTCAATATCCGGTTTGCGAGGGCATCGCTTTCAGACCTGGAGGGCATCCCGATGATCTCTTTTGCCCCGACGCCAGCGAGCCAGGAGCGGCTCGCCGTGAAGAGGTTTTTGGATATTATTTTATCCCTGTTCGGTTTCGTTATTTTTTCACCCCTTTTTATTTTTATCGCGCTGGCCATCAAAGCGACATCGCCGGGACCCATTTTCTTCCGGCAGAAACGCTGCGGGCTTAACGGCAGGCGCTTTACGCTTTACAAATTCCGCTCCATGGAAGCCGGAGCGCATGCTCGCCGGGCCTCTCTTGAGCACCTAAACGAAATGAAGGGGCCGGTCTTTAAATTGGCCAAAGACCCCCGGCTTACGCGCGTCGGGAAATGGCTCCGGAAAACAAGCATCGATGAACTGCCGCAATTATGGAATGTCCTGACCGGAGCCATGAGTCTTATCGGCCCAAGGCCGCCCTTGCCGAGTGAGGTCGCCAAATATGAGCCCTGGCAGCGCCGCCGGTTTTCCATGAGGCCGGGGATTACGGGCCTTTGGCAGGTGGCCGGCCGAAACACCATCAGCGATTTCGAAGTTTGGGCTCGTTTAGACATGGAATATATTGACCGCTGGTCGCTTTTCAGGGATCTTCAAATTTTTTTAAAAACCATTCCCGCCGTTATTTTCGGTATTGGCGCGAAATAGGGGTTCTCTTTTTCGTGGATCTTTCGCCGCCGCCGCGGCAAGATTTTTCTCCTAGGCAACACCCCCCGCCTTTGGCTATACTTGTGAACTTTCTGGGCGATGATTCCCGGGTTTTGAAACAGGCGCCGCATAGGCGCCAAGTGATTTCAGGCGGCTCGAAGCTTTAAGTTTCGGACTCGCAAGTCGATTTGCTATAATCCTTTACTTAACACGCGCCCGTAGCTCAATTGGATAGAGCGTCTGACTACGGATCAGAAGGTTGCAGGTTCAACTCCTGCCGGGCGCAGGTTTGGTTTTTAGCGCCAGGAGTTGAAGGGAGCCTGCGTATTCAAACATGACGGGATGTCATGTTTGAGCGGGCGGGTGGCCGACCCGCAGCGAAGCGTAGGGCGCCAACTCCTGCCGGGCGCAGGTTTGGTTTTTGCGGAAATAGCCCAAAGCGAAAATGAGGGAAAGAGACTCACCGGAGACCATGACGATTCTTGAAGACCGAATTAAAGAACTTCTCGTCGAATCCTTGAAAAATCTGAAAAATCTTGACCCGGCCTACCAGAATTTGAAGTTGGACGATGATTTTGTGGTGGTCGGGCCTGGCAGCCCGCTTGACTCTATCGGTTTTATGGCCTTTGCGACTGATTTCGAAGAAAAAATCGAGAATGAAACCGGAAAAGCCTTCATGCTGAAAATCGAAGATCTTTATGCTTCCGCCCAAGGCAAACCCGCCATCTCTCTTGAAGCCATGGCCGGATTCGCGGCAAAACTTTTAAACGGCGATTAACCCTTTCAAGGAGCGCGCTCCTTTGCTGAACCAAACGCCGGGAGTTTCCCCAGAAACCGCGATTGCCGAAGAATTGATCCCCCTCATCCGGGGATTTTTTGCCGTTCCCGTGGTCAGCGCCTTTGGAAAACTCGGGGTGCTCGATCAGATTTTGCCGGGCGCGCCCTTTACGGCGGCCGATTTCCCCAAGATTACCAACAAACCATTCTTAAGCGATGGCTTGCGGTATTTGACAAGAATCGGTCTTCTCGAACCCGCGGGCGAAAACCCCGAAGCCTGGAAAACAACCGAACTCGGCAAGCAGATATTTCAGCGCACAAGCTCCTTTTATGTGCCGCATTCCTACCATGAATATATGGAAAACTATTTTAGGGCCCTCGGGGAACCCCCCGAAGGGCAAGCCTCGAAAGTCGACCGGCTGGAAAATATCATCGGCAGCGGCAAGACGCATCAGCGTTATGTTTTTCCGGCGGTGTCGTTTTTGAAGCGCCGGGTCACCTTTGAGGGGATTGTGGATATCGGATGCGGAGACGGCCAGTTTTTAGAAGCGGTATTGAAAAATTGCCCGGTCAAAAGAGCGGCCGGGGTTGATTTGTCGGAAGTCTCGGTCAAAACAGCCCGGGAGAACCTGGGCCGGAAGTATCCCGATCTTGAAATCAAGGCCATGGCCTGCGACGCTTCGGATGTTTCCAGATGGGCCCGGGAGATTTTAGATTTTTCGCCCGGCGGCACATGGGCCATTTCCATGTGGTTTTTGCTTCACGAAATTTCGGGGAGCGATCCGGCAAGCGTTATCGGGTTTCTGACGCGTATTCACGAATTTTTCCCGCGGGCCCCGCTTGTGATCGGAGAAATCGTCCGGCAGGAGGAGGCGTTGCTTGCGGCCAACCGCAAAGAGAGCTTGATGCCCGAATATCTT
>JAHFHI010000121.1 GCA_023246995.1 Candidatus Omnitrophota bacterium | reverse complement strand
CGCAGGAGGCGATTCAGCAGATGCTGAACCGCCAGAAAGCGGCGATTGAAAAAGTTTTCGGAGCGCGGCTCCAGGGCGTCTACCTCGGGGACACCCCAGCGCAGCAGATTTACAGCCTGATTTATATCGCGGGAGACCAGATCAATAAACAGGGCGCGGATCGCAAAACTCTGGAGGCAAGCATCGACAATATGCAGCAGGCGATTGTCGCGCGGATTCAGGCTGCCGGACGTGATCCGTTGCCGGCTAAGGAGCTTCGGGCGACGGCCGTCACCGCGGTTGAAAACCGGCAGGTCGCATTGATCTCACGCTATTTTACGGATCGCGAGCTCGTGGACAATCTTCTTCAGCTTCACAGTGAAGAAAACCGGGCGGCCTGGCAGAAGGGGCATCCCGAGCTTCAGGGATTTTTTGACAAAAAAGTGCCCGCGGTCCTTGCCGCCAAGGGAGTGCTTCCGGGGCAGGAGATTTCTCTTTTTCAGCTCTTCCTGCACGGCCAGGAAACCGAATTTTTCAGAATTAATGATCAGGGCCAAATCACCAAGAATCATGACATGGCCATGTATATTGCCCGGGAGGCGCTCAAGCCGCATGTCTTGGCCCAGCTTCCTGAAAGCCAGCGCATGAAGCTGGTCGGCTGGATTCAGTTGATCTCGCAGATGGAAACGGATAAGGGGCAGCAGGACGCCCGAAGGCTGCATGACGCGGCGCTTGCCTTCGTGAACACTTACCAGGGCGCGAGGGCCATGCCCTATCCCGGGGCCTATTATGAGGAACTCCTGAATGAAACTTTAAAGACCCGCACCGAAGCACAGCTTGGAACCTTGGTCCGGGCTGTGGCAAGCACGGTGATCGAGACTTACCGGAGCAACATGATGGCCCGCCTGCAGGCCGCCGAAGGACGTGCTGTGGAAAAGACGCGCGCCCGGCTGGAAAGCGAAGGATTCACGGAAAGAGTCGTGGAAGCCAAGAAAGACGGAAAGGTCACGCGCCAGCCGGTCTGGTTTCTTAATGCCGCAGCCGTGGGGGATAACGTGGTTCGCGATCGGATTGCCCCGATTCTGCAGGAGGAGATGCAGGCGGCTATGCGCCAGGAGATCACCAAGCTGAAAACCATGGGTTATACCAAAGCAGGCGAACCCCGCACCGTGCGCCGGCTGATCGAGGAACTCTATGGGCGCCCCGGTCTTGATAAGGCCTGGAAAGGCGCCGGACCCCTGAAAATTCTTGCTTTACCGGAAGATGCCGCGCGGGTGGACGCGCTCATTTCCGGTTATCTGGAACGGACGGATCTTAAAGATTCGGCAAAAACCGCGACCGCCCAAGCCGCCATTGTGGATATTTTGAAATACGCCGTAGAAATCCGGAAAATGGATCTGAAGGCGCCGATGAGAGACACGAGTCCGGTGTTTGCCCTCGCCGCGGCCCTGGATCAGGACAAGGGAAATTTTAAAGACCGATGGATTCTCGAGGCACGCAGTCTCGAGAAAGTCCTGACCGATATGGGCTACACCAAAGACCGGGTGCAGGGGGGGTGGACGAAAGGCGGGATTGCCATTTCGCAGGCTAAGAGGCGTGAGGCGCGCGAGATTCACGCGGCGGAATTAAGGCAGTCGGGAGTGCACATGGGCTTCCTGTTATCGGCGGCCAAGACGCTCGCTGAAAAAGGGGACGCGCTCCTTGACGAGTACAAGGCATCCCTTGATTTTATGACCGCCCAAAAGGGAGCGGTTGCCGACGCGGTTGCAAGCGGCCGGGCCTACGAAAACGCCCGCCGCGCGGCATTCCCGGAACTGAACCGTAAAGCCATTCCCGCGGGGACCGGATTTTTCCAGACCGACGATACGGATTTTCAGGGGAGCACAAGCGCGCTGCTCCTCTCAAGCGCGCGCAATCAGGCGGGGGCGGCGGAGCATTTCAAAAATGCTTCCGCGGAGCAGAAGTTCATGACCTCGGTGCTTGAGGACTACGCCAAGGCTAAGGACAAACAAGACCCGAGATTTTTCGTTACTTTTAAAAATCAGGCTAACGGAGCCAATGAAAAGCGGCATCTCGGGGAATGGATGGCTGTTTTCGCGGCGCCGGGGATCGAGCCGCGCCGTATTTTTGCCGGGCAGGTCCTTGAAGCCGCGGCTAAGGCGGATTGGACCATCCAGAAAGCCTCGCCGCCCGACGCCAAGGATCTTCGCGAGCATATCCAGACTTTTATGACCGAGTTCGGAAAAACCAAGCGCTTCGAGTATATGTACCGGAGCGCACTTTTTGAAGCCATCCAGAAAAACGACGCGCTCCGCGAGCAGCTCAAAGCCGTGGGCCTTCCGGTCGCGGCGGCCGCGCCGGCAGGGCTTGAGCGCTACGAAGCCGCTCTCGCGGTTCTGGATTCGGACTTAAATCGTATTCTTTTTACCGCCATTGCGGCCCCCGCTCCTCAAACTCCCGCTGCCGTGGAGTTGGGGGAAGTGCTTGAGAGTGTTCCCGGACTTGATAGAAAACTGGCCGGAGAGGTTTCCGAGCTTGTATGGCAGGCAAGAGTGAAGGATGTTCCCTCCGGGGAAGTGCTCGTCAAGGAAGTCGCGGATGCTGCCGCGTTACGGGGACGTTTCGCACTGCTTGCCCAGGGCGGAGAACTATCTTCCCTTCCCGAACTGGCGCAGGTTTTCGCCCAGCTTTCCGGATCCGAGGCTTCCCGGAATCCGGACTTAGCTGCGGATCCGTTAAAAACCGTTCGCGCCGCTTTAAGCCAAACGCTTCAGGACTTAAGCCGTCAGATTAAGGCCACACCCAAAAGCAAGCGCGAAAGCGAAGTCTACAAAGCCCTTCTCGCGGAAAAAGCAAAAGCCACGGCGGCTTATAACGCCATTCAGGATTGGGTGCAGGATGTCCGTCAAGGTATCCGCCAAAACCAGCTCGGGAAATTAGTGGCGATGACGGATTTAAGCGAAACCCAAACCGCGGCTTTGGCCGCGGGCGTCGCGCTTCGTTCAGAAGTCCGTCAGGCGCCTGCCGCTGAAACAAACCCGGTTGCCGCACTGAAAGCCGACAGGGTAAAGATTGAGGAGGGAATGAACCGGCTCTCTCTTCAGCTTTCCAATCTGGAAAGAGAAATCACCGCGGTCCGCGCCGCGATTCAAAGCGGCGCGGCTCTTCCGGCGGCCTACCGACAGATTGCCGCCGAAGACCTGCCCGCGCTGCTTCGCGAGCTCAAGGCCAAACAGGGCCGGCTGAATCAGGAGCTTTTGGACGAGCGCGTCAGGGCGCAGAACATCATCCCGCTTTTAATCGACATGTTTGAAGAAGAAGGAAAGCGCGCCGGGGAATTGGCGCGGATTCAAGCTGAAAATCCGCTCCTCTATGCCCAGACGGTTCTGGAAAGCCGGATTGATTTTCTTGAAAGCGGGATGAGGAGAAAATTCGGAGCCCCGCGGCTCTGGAACTTGATCGCGCCCTACCTGGAGCGCCTGCGCTCGGATTTGGAAGGAGTCCGCGCGGCACGGGCGTCGCGCCCCGAGGCTTGGGAAAATCTTTCCGCCGGGCGGGCCCCCCTGGAGGATCTTAGCGCGCGCCGATATATGGAGCAAATACACAAAATTGACCAGCGAATCCAAGTGCTGGAAGCCCTCCTGGCTCCGCAAAAAACTGCGGCCCGGGAGGAAGTTCTGCGGCGCCTCGCGTTTATCGCCTCCGACTATGAGGGCGCCAGCTCGATGCAGATGGAAGACGACCTGAAACACCTGGAACGGCTGGCCGGGGCGATTGCCTCCTCGCGCCGGAATTCGGCTTTCGAAATTGCATTCCTTCTGCCGGTCCTGCGGAATCTTGAAGCGCGTGACGCTGAAATTCAAAATCAACTCAAGGATGTGCGCAAAAGCAATCCTCTTAAATACGCCCAACTTTTGCTCGAAAACAGGCTTTCCCTCATTAAAGAAGCCCTGCGCGGTTTCACCCGCGCGGGTGTGGAGCGGATGATTCGCGAGTCCGGGCTTCCGGCAGATCTCCGGGATCTTTTCGCGGGTATCCGTCCCGGAGAAATCCGCGAACAGATCCGCTCAATCCTGGATGCTTACCGGGATCCTTTGATCGAGACCCTTGGGCGCGTTCAAGCGGAGCGGGAAAAACAAACCGAGCCACAAAAAATTGATTTAGGAACCGGTGATTTTACGGCTGATGAGAGGGATGTGCTCCGTCTGATGTTTGAAGCCGCCTATGGTTTGGATCTAACTCCGGCGCCATCCAGTGACACGATCCTGGGCGAAATTTTTGCCGCGGCCAGAAGCATTCCCCAGCCGGCCGCACCCGAGGCCTCGTTGGATCAAAATCCGTCGATCCGTCCAAGTCTTCTGCAGGATGCCTTTGACGCGTTTAAAACTTTCGGACTGAACCTCGCGGCCGAGGGAACGGAGCGTTTCGCGAGCCTTGAAGCCTTTGAAGCGGAGTTCCAAAATGAGTCCGGGGATTCTTTTATCAAAACATGGGTGCACGCGTGGGTGGACGGGCTGCAAACCATAGGGGCTTACGGCAGCTCCTCCTCGCGATACACGGATGATTTAGCGGCGGATAAAGCGTTCGGAACCGCGGCGGCGGATCCGCTGAAGAGCCACGGCCTGGAAA
Organism: Candidatus Omnitrophota bacterium; assembly: GCA_023246995.1. GTDB lineage: Bacteria > Omnitrophota > Omnitrophia > Omnitrophales > Aquincolibacteriaceae > JAHFHI01. Next base: position 610 of record JAHFHI010000121.1, on the reverse strand, counting down.
AGCTTGTCCGGCTGGCGCAGAATTATTGGGAAGTCAGAGATTTGCAAGAAGGCAGGACTCCCGGTCAGAAGATCAGCGCCAATCCTTCGGAAATGAACCGCGAAACCCTGGGCCGATTGATGGCATTCATCCAGGCCTCCGCTGCTTTTCCCAATTGGCCCGAGGAGTCGCTGCAAAAGGCCGCGGAAATGCGTTACCGTATTTCAACGCCAGGACTGATCCAGTGGCTGGGACGGCTCTTTTCTTTCGGATGGATCAAGTCCCTTGTTTTACTCGGGGCTCTTGCCGCCGGACTCGCTGTATTCGCCCAGGGGCCGGGGCGCATTCCGGAAGCGCCGGGAGCGGTGAAAATGCTGGATGCCAAAAAAGCCGGTCCGGTTTCGGGCCGGCCGATTGCCGCGCAATTTGACAAGGAAGCCGAGGCGCTTGCCGGCAAGGCGCACGCGCCGGCCGCCAAAGGCGCGGGAAAAATTGATGAGGTGGAATACCGCAAAATTATCGATGCTTCGGGCAATCAGTTAAAAGTCGAATCCGGAGACAAGGTTTATCGCTTCCTGCCCGGAGGACGCAAGTTTGACAATGGCTCGGGCATGGAGACCAATATTGACGG
>JAHFHI010000120.1 GCA_023246995.1 Candidatus Omnitrophota bacterium | reverse complement strand
CGGAGGTTCAAAATGGAGATGGGAAAGATCAAAGTAACGAAGGTTTTGATTGCGCACCCCCTGGCTCAAAACCGGAAAAATCCCGAGAAGCCGGTTTTGGGCGTTATAAACAAACTCAAAGCGGTCGGCGTGCCCCAGCTCCTGATAAAGAATCTCCGGACCCGCGAAACGGTCCGCTTCGGGCGCCGGAGGCTCGATACGGGCGGTGCGGACCAAAAATCCTTCGGCGGAACGCGGCCGGGTTTCGACAATCTCTGTTTTTTCAAGCTCCAAGACCTTCAGAAATTCCTGAATGGGTGTGTATTCAGCATCCCCTTCGAGCAGCCTTGCCGCTTCCGCTCCGGATTCCGGCATCCGGACTTCGGAGCGCCTGACGGGATGAATCTCCCCGGCGGCCGGGGTTCGCGGAGTGATCTCATAAATACCCAAACCCTCCAGAAGCTTGCCGATCCTCTGAAAAGAAAAATGCTTGCCGCGCATGGTCAAAACGCCTGACTTTCCGGGGAGCTGGGGCAAAAGAATATCGAGCACCCCGCCCGGGGCGAGATGGCTCTCGAGGTCCATGAACACCGACTCCAGAAGCCTTCCCTGCGGGTCCTCGGTCCGGATATCAAAATTCAGGCGGTCGGATTCAAAAACCGGCACCGGCGCGTCAAAAATAATCCGCGCATATCTTTTTGACGGAGGAAGGTCTTTCAGGCCGTCGCTTGAAAAAACCCGGATGCGATTTTCAAGGCCGTGAAAGGCCGCGCTCGCCTCGGCGTTTTTACGCGCCCAAAGTTCGCTGTCAGCCGCGTCCACTTGAACTTCTTTAAATGTTTTGGCGATCGCCACCGCCAGGTTGCCGCTGCCGGTCCCGAGATCAAGAATGGACTCTCCGTTTCGGATGCGGCCGCGAACCCTGCGGAACATTTCAGAGGCGTAAACATTCGAGGGCGGGAAAACATCGGCAAAGACGGGGAGCTTTAAGGATGCCTTCGGACTCAAGATAAAGGAATCCCATCCGGCGGAAACGCCCGCGCGGGACAGATTCAAAAGATCGTACTTTCCTTCTTGCCCCACCGTCTCCAGGAAATAACCGGTTTGCGGTTCAAAACGTTTCCAAAAATCACCCTCGGGCGGAAGATTGCCGCGAGCTGAAGGGTCTGTCACCCCATAGGCTTCGATATTCATGTAAGCAAGCTGATCCCCGGGCAGGATGGCGAGCAGCGCCTTCGGGCGCGACGCTTCAAGCAGGACCCAGGCATTCTCTATTTGCCGTTCCGCTTTGGGAATTCCGCGATTTTCAAACCAGGGGCCAAAGAGACGTTCAAGCGCCAGGGAATCCGCTAAAGTCAGAAATGAAAATCCGTCGCGCAGGGTTTGGGCCAAAGCTTTTTGGGTGTCGACCCCAAGCGCTTCAAGAAAAAATCTGGCCGGGGCTCCTTGCGGGATTTCAAGTCCGCCCGCTCTTACTTCCGACCGAACTTTCGGAGGCGCCGGGACGGCCGCGGACGTTCTCGCGGCGGAAGCAAAAACCGCGCCGGATCCGTCAAAACTCAACCGCCGGCGCGTTTCGAGGATTTCGCTGCCGGGCAGGAAAATCGAGGCTTCGGGGCGAGCGGCAAAAGAAACCCGGATCCCGGTTTGACCCCGGCGGCTCCTGGCCCAATCGAGACGCATCGCGCCGTAGGCGGGTTCATATTGGGTAATCTGGGGACTTGTCCCAAAGAGCGTGTTAAGCTCTTCCAGTTTCTTCCACGATGCCAGGTTGGCGGTTTCAGCAACCAGCGCCGCGACAAACGGCAGGGGGTCAAAGGACGCCTGCTTGATTTCTTCGTGCGTGAGGGCGCGCATAATGCTTTCTAGCGTGGCCTTCCCCAGCATGGTCTCAAGATAAGCTTCGCGGCCTTCGACGGTATGGATTTTGGGAGAAACCAGCGCGTAATTCCAGCCAAGCTTCCGAAAATGTTCGTGAAACGGACCGCTGTGAAATCCCCCGGTGATGACCACCGCCCGCCCGCCCGCGCCGGGCATGGCCTCTTCGATGCGCCGGAGCATGGCTCGGTCGCGCTCCTCGGTCCCTTTATAAAATCGGAGAGCCGCCGCGTAGAGGCGCTCGACGGCCCGCACGCCCTTAAAAGACTTCCGGCGCACGCGCCCTTCACGGTTCAGAGCGCTGAACCGTTCAAGAATCCGTGAAGGTTTCAACGCTTCGCCGCGCTCAAGCGTTCGCGCGTAGTCCTTGGGCGTGAGCTCAAGCGCGAAAAGTTTTTGAACAAGCCGGTAATCTTTAAAAAGTAAAACGAGTTCCTTTTCCTGGGCAGTCCCGGCCAGGCTAAAGGCCGCGCGTTCGGCCAAAGCATCGGTTTCCTCCATCAGCCGTTCGGCCTTAAGCTCGCTTTGAAGGATCAGATGCCCGATAAAAAGCGCGCACTGGGGCCATTTCTCCAAGCCAAAAGCCGGTCCCATGGCGGCCAAAAGTTTTTCGAAAAGGATGCCGGTTTCAGGGTCCGGAAGCTGGTGCTCGGAGAGCCCTTGGTTAAAGAGCTCCTCGATTTGCGTGAAACCGGGAAAGCCGGCCACGGCTTTTAAAAATCCTTTTTTCTCGCGCAGAAAAATCTGCGCGTCAAATTTCTTTTCGATTCCCCGAAGCGCGAACATCCTGAAAAGCATGGGCCAGTCGATCTGGACGGCCGGATCTTCCAGGCGGATGTCAAGGCGCTTGGTCGCATGGCTCTTCACGAATAAAAGCCAGTCCGAAAATTCCATATGCCCGGCCTCAAAAGCCGCGAGACGGTCAAGAAAATGACGCAGCTCCTTATTCATGAGGGGCGCGGTAAGCCTCCGGATGTCGGACTCCATGGCCGCAAGAAACCCGGCGGCTTTATCCTTTTGCCGGATCACGCGCCGGAATGACGCAACGTTGCGGCGGTAGGCTCCAAGGTCTTCAATCCCCACGGCCGAGGCCCCGGGTTCTTCGATCAAAAAAAGCTCCGGGCCTTTGAGCCAGGCCTTGCGCGCCAGGCCGTCGGCGACCTCGCGGGTGAGAGCGGGATTTTCGGGAAAAAAGCGCAGGAGATCGGGCTTCAGGGGAAACGGGCTTCCCTCCACCAGAATCGTCTTGTAGCCGTAACGGCGTTTTAAGTCGTGGAGGATCTCCTGAATTTTTTTCTGCGCTTCATAGTTCCCGTGCGCGGTCTGAATGTGAATAAGCGAGGGCCCGCTCCCGCCGGACTCAAGGGTCTGGATTGTTCCTAGTTCCGGAGGAATCGTCAGTTGAAACGCGCTTCCCGGGAGATCTACTTCGCTTGGCCCCGGCAAAACAGGCGCAGCCCCGGCGGGCGGAAGCACCGCGCTGCTTAAGCAGTGAAAAAAGAGCGCAAAAACTGCCGTCAGTTTATTTTTTCGTTTCATTATATATATCCATCCATAGAGTCCGGGTTTTACGTCTATTTTTAAAGTTTAGTCGGTCCCCGGAGCTCATTTCAAGGCATCGCCCGGCTTTAAATCGCCTCTTCACGGAATCCCCACCCGGGTTTGTAATCATCCGCCATCAATGCTATCTTTTGTTATAAATCGCTCCTCTTTTAATAAAGGCTGAAAAAACTCAAAGCATCTTTTTGTAATGCCCGAAACCTTTCGAAAGCCGCTCTCCCCCGAAGAAGCACATCTCCAATATCTCCGAAATCTATTTCATGATTTACGGGGCCCGCTTGCCTCGATCCAAAAATCCGCGGAGATTGCGGCGGGGGACTTGGGGCGGACGCCGGAATCCGAGATCCGGGAACTCCTTGTCATCATCAAAGGAGAATCCGAAAGACTTCTTGAATTTCTAACGCTCAAACTCGAAGCCGAGGCCTTTGACCGGGGAACCGTTTCCTTGAACAAGTCCGCCTTTGAAATCTCAAAATTTCTTGCGGCGATAGCGGCGACTCTTCAGGAAGAATTTTCTGAAAAAAACTGCCGGGCTGATTTTTATGACCCCGGCACCCCGCTTTGGGTGGAAGCCGACAAAATTAAAATGGCCCGTCTTTTCCAAATTCTCGGGAAATTACTGGCCGTGCGCGGCGGCGCTCTTGCCCTTGAGGTTAAAGAAAATAAGGGTCCGCGGTCCGTTCGTATTGCAATCCGCGTTTTGGATCCGTGCCCCAACCCGCCCGAGGCAGACCCGTCCTCCCTGGCCCTTCAGGTCGCGAGAGATATTTTAAAACTTCATGGCACCACTTTAGAACCGGAGGGTCCGATGCGAGGCTCCGAATTTCACTTCAGTCTCGCCCGCCTGCCGGAAAGCACAAAAACACCTGATCCGCAGAACCTAAGAGGAGCCGAGCCCGATGGAAAAAAGCCGTAAGATCCTGATCGTCGATGATGATCCTGTTTTTGCCGGGCTTATCGCCCGCGAAATCAAAAAACTCGGCTACACCGTGATTGAAGCCGGAGACGGCGAGGAAGGCCTTGAAAAGATCTCCGCCGAACAGCCGGGTCTTGTCATCTTCGACGTCAAAATGCCACGCATGGACGGTTACGCTTTCTTTCGCCGGCTCATAAAAGATCCGGAAACCCGCGACCTGCCATTAATCGCGCTCACGTCCCTGGATCTCATGCAGGATATGTTTCACATGGAAGGTCTGAAGGAATATTTCATCAAATCCGACAAGATGGGGAAACTGCTTGAGGCCGTTACCCGCTACTTGCCCGCTCCGAACGCCCCGGCATAAAATCCGTTTCCCCAAAATCTTCGGCCGTAAAAACAAAAAGCTCCGTCCCGGGATCTTTCCAGCAATCGGGCGAAAGCCCGGCTTTTTGGGAACAAAGCTCGCTTAAAAAAGTTTCCCGGCTCCAGCCTGTCTCGGAGGCAACCTTGGGAAGAAAAATCCCACCGCGGGAGCCTTTTGAAAGCATGACCCCGTGCCTGCCGAGCGTGATGGCCGATGGACTGCCGGCCTTTTCAGGCAAGCTCAAGACAGAAAATTCGATATCCGTTTCACCAAGCTCCTCCGGGCGGAGCGGCTCAAAGCGCGTGTCCCTGGAAGCGGCCTCCACGGTCCGGTTGCGGACCGCCAAATAAAGCGGCTCGCCGGGGAGCGTTCTGCCGATGCACCCCCTTAGCGCGCCGTTTTTCCGCAGGGTGACAAAAACCGCCCGGGGTTCCTTCGAAAAGGGATCGGCTGTTTCAAGTTCAGCGGTTTTTCCCTCACGGACAAAAGTATCGAGCGCGCGGCGCGCCAAAGCAAGCAGCTCT
>JAHFHI010000119.1 GCA_023246995.1 Candidatus Omnitrophota bacterium | reverse complement strand
CAAGTTATTAAGAAACGAGGAGAGCCGGGCATGGAACTTATGATTTATCTGGACGGGCAGTGGGTCCCCAAAAGCGAAGCCAAGATTTCTGTTTTTGATCACGGACTTCTTTACGGCGACGGGGTCTTTGAAGGGATCCGGGCCTACAAGGGACTGGTCTTTAAATTAAAAGAGCACATCACGCGCCTCTCGGAGTCCGCCCACACGCTCATGCTCGAGATTCCCATGACCGCTAAGGAAATCGAAACGGCGATCGTCGAGACCTTGCGGCGTAATAAGCTCCTGGATGCCTACATCCGGATCGTCGTGACCCGCGGCCCCGGGGATCTCGGCCTGGATCCGGCCAAATGCAAGAAAGCCACGGTGTTTATCATCACCGACAAGATTGTTTTGTATCCCGAAAGCCTTTATAAAAAAGGCCTCGATATCATTACGGTGCCGACGGTGCGTAATCTGCCCGAGGCCGTCAACCCCTCGATTAAGAGCCTTAATTATCTGAACAATATCCTGGCCAAGATCGAGGCCAAGAATTCCGGATGTATGGAAGCACTCATGCTGAACCACCAGGGCTATGTGGCCGAGTGCACGGGCGATAATGTGTTCATGGTCCGTGCCGAAGGGGCGGAGGGGAAACCTTTGCTGCTCACCCCGCCCACGTATCTCGGGGCTTTGAAAGGGATTACCCGGGACGCCATTATTGAGCTTTCCCGGGAGCTTGCCATTTCTTTTGAAGAAAGGATCCTCACCCGCCACGACCTTTATAACGGCGACGAAGTGTTCCTTACCGGCACGGCGGCCGAGATTATTCCGGTCGTAAAAATCGACGGCCGCAAAATCGGTCCGGGCGTCCCGGGCCCGGTGACGGCCCGGCTTCGCAAGGCCTTCAACGCCCTTACCGCTCGCGACGGCGTGCGCTACCGCCTCTAAAGGGTCGCTTTTTCACCCTCTCGCGCCCGGAAGCCTCCTTGTGATATAATCTGCCCTGCTATGGTTTGCAATCTCTGCGGGGCTCAAGAAGCCACCATCCATTTGACCGAAATCGTCAACAACCAGATGCTCGAAGTCCATCTTTGCGATGCCTGCGCTAAGGAAAAGGGGACGGACTTTAAGACCCACTTTAATTTGACTGATCTTCTTGCGGGGGTTCTGGGGGAAAGCGAAAAACCCGTCAAAGGTCCGATGGAGAAGCGGTTTGCCGGAAGGTGCCCGGATTGCGGAATCACTTATGAGGAGTTTGCCAAGGCCGGACGTCTCGGCTGCGCCGGATGCTATGATGCGTTTTCAAAGCTTCTGCTTCCGCTGATCAAGAAAATTCAAAAGGCGTTGATCCATGTGGGCAAAAGGCCGCAAAACCAGTCCGGCTCGCCCGCGCCCGCCCGCAGGCCCTCGAGCCCGGCAAGTGATCTGCGGATGCTTCAGGAGCGCCTGCGCAAGAGCGTTCAAAGCGAGGCTTTTGAAGACGCGGCCAATCTTCGCGATGAAATCAAGCAGCTTGAGGATAAACTGAAGAAAGGCAAGAAAAACAAAAGTGAGTAATCTGGATCTTTTTGCCAGACAGCCGGCCGAATGGCTCCGCAGTTCGGGACCGGAAAGCGAAATCGTGATCAGCTCCAGACTGCGTTTGGCGCGTAACGTGCGCGGTTTTCCTTTTCTCCAGAAGCTCACCGCCGAGCAGCACGATGAAATCGTGGATCTGATGGAAGACACGGTTCAAAAAACGGATGTCCTTAAAGACGCGACCTATTTTCGCTACCGCGACCTGACCGACCTGGACCGCCAGTTCTTGGTGGAACGCCACTTAATCAGCCGGGAGCATGCCGGTGAAAAAGGGGAGCGCGCGGTTTCGATTACCCGAAACGAGGTCGTGAGCCTGATGGTGCTCGAAGAGGACCACCTCCGGCTTCAGGCCTTTCAGTCGGGTTTCAACCTCCAGGAAGCCTGGCGAATCGTGGGAATGATCGACGACTCTCTCCAGAAATCGGTGGAATTTTCTTTCAACCCGACTTTAGGCTACCTCACGTCGTGTCCGACCAACGTGGGAACCGGGCTTCGGGCCTCCTGCATGCTGCATCTGCCGAGTCTGGTCCTGACCAAGCAGGTGCACAAGGTGCTTCAGGCTCTCTCCAAGCTCAATCTCGCGGCACGAGGCCTATACGGCGAGGGGACCCAGGCCACGGGAAATTTTTTCCAGTTTTCCAATCAGATGACTCTGGGCCAGAAGGAGGAGGAAATCATCGAAAACCTGGCGGCCGTGATCCGGCAGGTGGTGGAGCATGAAAAGGAAGCCCGGCAATACCTCCGGCAAAAACGCAAAGGCAAATTCGAGGACCAGATCTGGCGGGCCTTCGGGGCCCTGAAATCGGCGCGCGCCATATCCTCTTCGGAGGCCACCCAGCTTTTGTCGCTTGTCCAGCTTGGGGTACTGATGGAGCTCTTGGACCCGGGGCTTACGCGCCAGGATCTGAACACGCTTTTTCTCTTGATCCAGCCCGCGCATCTTCAAAAGATATCGGATAAGACGCTGAACTCTTCGGATCGCGATATCGCCCGGGCTGATTTGATCCGGCAGCATTTGAGCAAAGTCCAGCTGTAACGCTTGAGCGGCCGGGGTTGGTTTTGGGTTTCCCGGAGGCCGCGGAAGAATAATAAAGAAGGTCGAAAGGTATCAGGGTTTTTAGCCGATATGGAAGCTACGCTATTTATTAACGATAAAGCGTCCTCAAAGCCGCGGGTTTTGCCTAGGAAGGCCCGCAGCGGAGCAGAGATGCGCAATCTTTCGGAGGTTTGTGATGTTTGACCGTTTCACGGAAAGAGCCCGTAAAGTCATCATTCTTGCTAAGGAAGAAGCCAAACGTTTTAACCATGACTACATCGGAACCGAGCATATCCTTCTCGGCCTGATCAAGGAAGGCGAGAGCGTGGCCGCGGCCGTGCTGCAAAATCTCGGGCTGTCGCTCGACACCATACGCCTTGAAGTCGAGAAGCTTGTCCAGTTCGGACCGAGCACGATTGTTTCAGGAGACATTCCCTTTACGCCCAAGGCCAAGAAAGTGATCGAACTGGCCATGGACGAAGCGCGGCGGCTCGGGCACAACTACATCGGGACCGAGCATTTGCTTCTCGGTCTTATCAAGGAAGGCGAAGGCGTGGCAAGCCACGTGCTCATGAATGTCGGCCTTGACCTTAATAAAGTCCGCGCTGAAGTGATCAAACTTTTAGGATCCTCGACGCCCGGCGGGAGCGGAGGCGGCGGCACCGCGGGCGCGGGCGGTGGCTCTGCGGCCGTGGGCACGGGAAAAGGTAAAACCAAGACGCCCGCGCTTGACGCCTTTGGCCGGGATCTTTCCCAGCTCGCCCGTGACGGCAAACTCGACCCCGTGGTCGGCCGTGAAAACGAAATTGAGCGTGTTGTCCAGATTCTTGCGCGGCGCACTAAAAACAATCCCGTGCTTCTCGGGGAAGCCGGGGTCGGAAAAACCGCGATTGTTGAGGGCCTTGCCCAGCGGATTATTTCCGGCGACGTGCCTGAAATCCTGATGGACAAGCGCATCGTCGTGCTGGACCTGGCACTCATGGTCGCCGGAACCAAATACCGCGGCCAGTTTGAAGAGCGCATCAAGGCGGTGATGGATGAAATCCGCCGTTCGGACAACATCATGATCTTTATTGACGAGCTTCACACGCTGGTCGGAGCCGGCGGCGCGGAAGGCGCCATCGACGCGTCGAACATCCTCAAGCCCGCGCTTTCCCGCGGCGAGATTCAGTGCATCGGGGCGACCACGCTTGATGAGTACCGAAAATACATTGAAAAGGACGCGGCGCTGGCCCGGCGTTTTCAGACCATCATGGTCGATCCGCCTTCAGCCGACGAAGCGGTCCAGATTTTAAAAGGCCTGCGAGACAAGTATGAGGCCCATCACCGGGTCAAGATTTTGGATGAGGCCCTCGAGGCATCGGCCAAGCTTTCGGAACGCTACATCAGCGGACGCTTTTTGCCGGACAAGGCGATTGATCTTATCGATGAGGCGGCCTCGCGCGCGCGTCTTGCCGTGACCACGCTTCCGAAGGATCTCAAGAAAGTCGAAGGCGAGATCGAAAGCCTGAAACGCGAAAAAGAAGCGTCGATCAAGGCCCAGGATTTTGAAAAAGCGGCCAAGCTCCGGGACGACGAGCGCCGGGCCAAGGAAGAACTGGTCCGGATGAAAAAAAACTGGAAGGAGTCGAAGTCCGAAGTGGAGGTTCAAGTCACCGCCGAAGATATTGCCTACATCGTGTCCAAATGGACCGGCGTGCCGCTTGCCCGGCTTGAAGAAAAGGAAACCTCACGGCTGCTTCGTCTGGAAGACGAACTCCATAAGCGCGTGATCGGCCAGGATGAGGCCGCCCGCGCCATTTCGCATGCCGTGCGCCGCTCGCGTTCCGGGCTGCGTAATCCAAAGCGGCCCATCGGGGCTTTTATTTTTCTCGGGCCGACCGGCGTCGGCAAGACGCTCCTAGCCCGCGCGCTTGCCGAGTTTATGTTCGGCGACGGGGACGCGATGGTGGTGATTGACTGCTCGGAATACGGCGAGAAATTCAACGTCTCGCGACTGGTCGGAGCGCCCCCGGGCTACGTCGGATACGAAGAAGGCGGACAGCTCACCGAAAAGGTGCGCCGCCGCCCGTACACCGTCGTGCTTTTCGACGAGATTGAAAAGGCGCATCCGGATGTCTTTAACATCCTTCTCCAGATGATGGAGGAGGGCCGCCTGACGGACTCTTTCGGACGCAAGGTGGATTTCAGAAACACCATCGTCATCATGACCTCCAACGTCGGCGCCGATCTCGTGCGCCGCCAGGGAGACATGGGATTCAAGCCCCAGGCTGACGAGGTAACGTATGAGAACATGAAGCGCAAGCTTCTTGACGAGACCAAAAAGGTGTTCCGTCCGGAATTCTTAAACCGTGTCGACGACATCATCGTATTTCACCCCTTAAATCGCCAGGACCTCGAGCAGATTATCGTTTTCGAATTAAAAGAGGTCACCGAGCGCCTGAAGGACAAACAGCTCGATTTGAAACTCTCGGCCGAAGTCCTGAAATTTTTGATCGACAAGGGTTATGATCCTGTTTTCGGGGCGCGTCCGCTTAAGCGGACCATCCAGCGCTATATCGAAAACGTCCTGGCCGAAGAGATCCTTTCCGGGAAATTTCAGGAAGGGGACAAGATCGACGCGGTTTTGAGGGGCGAGACGATTCAATTCGAAAAGACTTC
>JAHFHI010000118.1 GCA_023246995.1 Candidatus Omnitrophota bacterium | reverse complement strand
ATCAGGCACGTCCCCGATGATCCGTTTGATCTCTTCTTCTCTTTTGGTGTTCAGCCGGCCCTCATAAATACGCCCGGTGGTTCCGTCAAAAGTCACGATACTCCCGTCCGGGATTCCCATCTGATCACTGATTCCGCCCACCGCCGGCTTGCCTTCCTGCATGGCCGTCACGGCGGAATCCGCGGTGCTCCCGGTCTGAAAAATAAAAGCGTCGGCGTCCCGCAGAGCCTGCGGCGGGACTGTCCGGCCTCCCCGGAAAATAACGCCGTCAAGCCCGTAGTCGGCAACCTTTTCAAGGATTTCGGGATTTTTTAATCGCGCCGGATCCGAAACCACGATCCCCCGGAAGAATCCCCCGATCGGGATTCCCTGCGCGATCGCCTTTGCCTGCCCCGTGATGAATCCCGGAAATTTCTTGGCCTGTATTTCTCCGGCATCCCGGGCCCCGAGCACCGACAAGCGATCGCCGGTAAACACGAATTTAATTTCCTGGTCTCTGCCGAAGTATTCGATTAGGACAGCGGCGGTTCTCTGGAGTTCCTGATGAATTTTCAGGGCATGCTCGGTCCCAAGCCCCCGGCCCAGCTGATGGATCCCGAGCGGAATTCCGCCGCTCACATCAAGCAAATCTTCGGGCAAACCCGCGGGAATCCATTCGCCTGAAATCCCGATTTCGTTTTTATTCAACCGGCGGGCGACCGCGATCCCGCCTCCGGAGCGCATGTCCCGGTTACCAAAAATCATTTCCTGAACCATGAGTCCCTTCGGCCAATCACCTTCCACATGGGCCGGCACCTTTTTGCCGGCGTACAATTTTTCAATGGCCATCCATAATTGTTCCCAGGGGTCCTCGGGAATCGTCTGCCCCGAAGCACGGATGACTTCCTTATACTGCTCAATGACCGTTCTCTGGGCGTCCGGAGAAAGAAGCTGACGGTAAAGGCCCTGGGTTCCTCGGACCTCCTGCATAATTTTTGTAAAAGGCTCTTTGGAAATCCCGAGCACCGCCACGGCAAAGGATTCGATGAAGCGCAGATAAAGGTCATAGATAAAAGGTTCATTGCCCGTGAGCGCGATCAATTTTTGAAGGATGGCATCGTTCATGCCGAGGGCCGTAACGCTCTCCGGGATGCCTTTAAAGGTCATGGCCGCGCTGCTTCGGACCGTCAAAAGAAGCGGCGTTTCCGGCGAAGCGAAAATCTTATCCTCCCCCGTCCGGCTCCGGAGATCCGCCTCAAGCTTTGCCATAAAACTCCGCACTTTTTCCCGGAAAGAGGTTTTCAGAACCGATTCCGGCAAAACCGAGGCCGAAGCGGGGATGAGAAATCCGTCCGGAACCGGAAGCCCAAGGGCGCTCATGGCTAAAGTTTTCGCGTTTTTAACGCCCCAAAAGCCTCTTTTTCCGTAATCGGTTAAAAATTCGGGATTCCCCGGATCCGCGGCCTTGTTTTTAAATTCGGAGAGCATGGCGAATTCCGGAACCGCTTGAGGGGCTTCGGGCTGGCCGGGTGTCTGGGCAATCACCCTGTCTTCAAGGTTTTTACCGCGGGCCGCCAGGCCGCGCATGGATTCCGAACTTGCCGCGATCAACCTGCGCAGAAGATTGAAACCTTGAATTTCAAGCAGATCGGTAAAAAAAGCGCTCAACTCCGCGGGCGCGGCCTCGCTCGTGGTCACATCATAGACAATATCCGTATAATCCCTTTTGTAGCGGCTGACCGCCTCATCGTAAATATTCTTCAGGTGAAACAAAATATCCGTCCACTGGCCGTAGGAAAGGTCGGACGCGTTCAAGAGTTCGGCAAAAGACTGCAGGGCTCGGGGCGCTTGTCCGTTCTGGGCGGCAAAGACCGCGGTCTGATAAAGCGTTTTCAGGGCCTCTTCGGGATGGTCCCGCAAGTCCTCCTGAAAACCCGAGGCCCGGCCCTCGACCCATTCCCGGAAAACGCGCTCCAGGATAAAATCCGCGTTAAAAAGCGCCTGCCGCGCCGGGCCGCCGGTTTCCTGGAGCACGGCATAATGAATGATATTGCGCAAGCGGGGAATATCGCCAAAGGCGGCTTCGATATTGCCCTCCCGAAAAAGCTCGCGCACCTTTCCATATAAGGCGTCAAAGCCGATTATGCCGGGCATGGAAAGCTCCGGCAGTCGGCTTGGCTCAAGTTTTTCCCGAGAAACCTTTATTGAGACATCCGATACCAATTGCTTTATTAAACTGTAGTCTTCGGGGGCCAGTTTCACCGAAAGCAGCTGACTCAACGCGTCTTCGATTCTTTTCTGGATAGCGGGCAATTCCGGAGAAAGTTCGGCCCGGACCGGGCTCGTTCGCAGGTTCACGATCAGATACCGGATGGATGCGAGAATTCCGGAAAAGTCCCCTGCGTTTTCGGCAATCCTGTTTAAAAATTCGAGTCGGTCCGCGATCCCGGCGATATTCTCAATGGGCTCCTCGACGTTCACGCGCTGGGCGCGCACTTCCGAGCGCTTGGCCGCCGGGGCCTGGGCTTTAAAGGCCTCGTATTGGGAGCTAAAGGCCTCAAAGGCCTTGCGCGCTTCTTGTTCCTTGCGCTCGTAATAGGCAGCCCGGTCCCCGCGGTCCCGCGTCAGGGCTTCTTCTTTTAAAATCCGGTAGTCTTCGGCGTTTTCTTCCAAAAAGCGCGCGGCATAGTAGCCGGTCAAGCCCTTGCCGGAATGGAAAGGCTCCGCCTTGGCCTTTTCAGCGGCCGGCAGATCGACAAACGTAGTGTCCTGAATAATGTCTCCGCTTGCCTTGACCCTCTCAAGCTGCGCTTTGAGTTTGTCAATATCGCCCTGCAGTTTTTTCACCCCACCCTCAAGCGAACTGATTTCTTCGGCCGGTTTCTGGTCTGCCTGGGCCTTGGCAAGCCTGGCCTGTTCTTCTTTGAGTTTCTTGTCCTTATCTTTAAGCTTCTTTTCCACGCTGATCGAAGTCTCGGCGTAACCATAGCGGCGGATGCCCGTGCGTTCCCCATTGACCATCAGCCCAAAGGTGATAATGCCACCCAAGCCCGCATAACCGGCTGACATTTCATCGTCCCCATTCACAAGCCCGCCATCCAGCCCCCCCACCCAAAAGGGCAGGCCGATCTCACGCAGTTTCTTGGATTCCACGTGGCCGACCTTATGAACCCCTTTATTCCCGGCAAATTCCCGGGCGCTGTAGGCTGAACTGTAACTGTAGGGAAAAGCCGACGGCCCCCCGCGCTCAAGCCACATCTTGATTTCCAAGGGTTTGAGATACGCCAGAAGATCGGAATACCAGTCGTTTTTGACGCGTAGGGCCTCGCCGACCTCTTCCATCATCTGCTTGCGGAATTCCGGCGTGTCGGGAACCGTATCGAACTTTTCAAAAAAACGGCGGATGTCGTATTGGATACGTTCGATCGCGGCCACGCCTTTCAAGCCTTTGTACTCGGTCTTGAAATCGCTCGTTTCCTTTTCCACGGGAATGATGCCGTGCGTGGTCAAGTTGGCGTAGGCATCCACATAAATCGATCGGGTGTTTTTGAGATCCCATAGCGCGGTTTCGACCACGACCGGATTGCGGCGGTAATTTTCCGGAGTCACCAGTTCCACAGGCGCGAGAGGCAGATTCAAACCCGGCAAAGCCTGATTTAAAAACTCGGCCAAAGCCGTGATCTCGTCCAATTTTTCCCGGGCGGCTTTAGCGGTTTCTGGAAAAGTGGTCGGGACCTTCTTTTGGGGCACGATCTCCTCGAATCGGCCGGCCGCGACTCTTTGAGCGTTTTCGTTACGGATGGTTTCATTTGCTTTTTTAATCTGTTCGATCTTCGCCTTGGCATCCCGGACCGCCGGGGATTTTGAAAAAATCGCGGCATCAATTTTTTCAAAGGGCGTTCCGTATTTCTGAAGATTGCCAAGCAGGCCCGCGCGAACGGGCTCAAGCTGCTGGCGCAGGGCTTCGGGAACGGCCTCGGGCGAGGCGAGAAGGCTGGCTAGCTGGACTAAAAATTCGGGATGCTCCTGCAAGTGGTCCTGTATTTTTTGCGCAACACCATTAATAAGTTCTTCGTTCAGCTGATCTAAAAAGGTGTCGGCCCAGCCGGCGTGATCACCCCACTCGCGCGACCACCACTCAAGCGAATGGTTGGGGTTGGTTCCCGAGTCAATCACGATATCAGCGTAAGAATCAATCACGCCTTCATCAGCCCTGCCTTCCTGGGCCGCTTTCAAAAATTGGCGCATATTGCCCGCAAGCTGCTTTTCGACCTCTGTTTTTTTAGCCGGATCAAGATTGACGGTCGTCACAAACGGCCGCACTTTCTCCAGGTGGCTTTCAAGATCACTCTCCTGGTATCTCCCGGATGCCGCTATTTCGCGCAATGTATCGTGTACCCGCAAATGAACCCCGAGGATGTTCTCGTCCTTCCAGTCGTCGTGGTTCCCGTCAATAAATTTCAAAAGCCCGCGCTCACGAAGCCACTGGTTAAAACGGAATCCCCACACAGGCTTCGGGCCGCGATCCACATAATCCGAACCGCCGGTAAACGATTTGTCGTCAAGGCTGACGCCTTTTGCCTCCAGCCTTTTTTGAAGCTCCTGGGGACTCTGAATATTCTGATATTCCTGGGGGGCGTCGCTTAAGCCGAGTCCGAAAGCGATCAAGGGGCCCACGTTGGTGGCGCCGTGAAGGTCTGTGATAAAAACAATCTGCGGAACCTTTCCGGAGCCCGGATTATCGAAATCCCTCATAAACTCCTGGGCCAGGTACTCCCGCTCAAGCGAGCGGCGTTCCTTGCGCGGCATGTCAAAAATAATGCGGTTCAAAGCAAACCGGAGAAGCATATTCTGATCAATCGTTTCCTTATACTCCGCGTCTGAAAAAGCCTTGTTAATCTTGGCGTATTCGGAAGCATCGATACGGTCGTTCAGCGCGTGGGCCTTTAGATCAATCTCACCCACGATCCCGAGAATTCTTTCGTGTACGGCCGGAAAGTTTTCGGGGTCAAAGGCGGCCAGGGCAAAGGCGGCCCGAAGACCGAGCGAGAGATTGCGGATGTTATATTCGTCGTAAATTTCCCGCGTCAGATCTTCAATCAGAGAAATCACCCGCGAAGGGCCCAGGCCGAGCGGCATTTCTCGCGACTTTTCAAGAAGCCTCCCGGCTTGCGCGGCCTTGGTTTCTTCAAGCTTTCCGAGCGCGGCTTCAAGGCGTTGGCGGCCGGGGTCCGTGGCCGGGGCAAGCGGATCCAAAAAGTCCTTCAGGTCCTGGGAAAGTGTTCGCACCTCCGAGCGGGGAGCGAGCGCCGGTTGAGGCGCAG
>JAHFHI010000117.1 GCA_023246995.1 Candidatus Omnitrophota bacterium | reverse complement strand
TTTTCCCTTCCCTGAAAGGCATCCACGCTTTCAACTTCGATATCGGGATTCCTGATCATGCTTCTTAACACCTTGCCCTGCGCGCTATAAGGCGCAATCACCCCGATCTGGTCTCCCCGGACTCCGAGCGCGAGCAGTTTTTCCATATGATGGACGACAAGCTCGGCCTCCTCCGGGTTCGAGCGACTCCCGCTTCCCGCGTCCCAAACCTCCTCAAAACCCCGGCCCACGGTGTCCAGAAAAAGAAAAACCTCGTCGGTTTCGGGGGCTTTCAGGACCCCTTTAAGGCCGGAGAGTTTATGCTGCGCCACGCTCTCGTGCGCCACGAGCCCGTTTTCGTAAAATTTGCCCGATGAGAAATTCATGATTTTTTCATGCATCCGGTATTGAATCCGCAAAAGCGCCTTGTACTCCGGACCCAGGATACGGTGGAATCGCTCAAAAAGCGTTTTCCCGAGCCCTTGCTTTTCGGCGTCTTTGGAACGCACCGTGGGCGGAAGCTGAAAGTGATCGCCCGCCAAAATGGCCTTTCGTGCTTTTTGAAGCGGAATCCAGGCGCTCGGTTCGGTGGCCTGGCTTGCCTCATCCATAATAAGGAGATCAAAAACCTTATCGCGTAAAACCGGGTCCAGAGCCGAAGTGTGCGTCCCCACAATAACTTCGGCCGAGTTCATGACCTGGCTGAAAATGTCGGCGTCAAGGACATCAATCTCGCGGGCCAGTTCGCGCGATTCTCCGGCAATCAGTGCTTTTTCTTCCCCGGAAAGTCGCAGGCTGTAACGCTCCCGGCGCGTGCGCAGCCGCTCCCTCCGAGTCTCGAGTTCATCAATAGTCTTGGCATAAGGATGCGCCGCGAGCTTGAAGTCAAGCGTGTGCACCCGAAGATGCCTCATGATCCGGGCCGGATGGCCCAAGCGGATGACACGCATCCCCGCCTTGACCATCCCTTCAAGGAGATTGTCGCAGGCCGTATTGCTCGGCGCGGTGGCAAACACAAACTGCCCGGCCCGCACGGCCTGGCGCATGATCTCAAGGAGCACGGTTGTTTTTCCGGTTCCGGGGGGGCCGTGGACAAACCCGATGTCCCGGACCTGAAGCGCCATGCGGACCGCCTCTTTTTGCCAATCATTAAGGCCGGAATTAAAAAAGGAAATCTCCTCAAGCTTGATCGTGTCAAAAGTTTCCGGAGCTTTGAGCCCAAGGCTAAGATCACGCAGGTACGCCAGCCTTGAATGACGGGCCGCGGCGGTGAGCTTTATCGCCTCATGCATCCGCCTGAAAGTCGAACGGCTCGAGGCCCGGCTTAGGTAATAAACTCCTTCGGAATTCACCCAATCCGGAAGGTCGCGGCTGAAGGCCAGCGTGATGCGCCGCTCATCCTTGTCGTAGACGGTCCCGTGGGGAAGGTCTTCGAGATCCAGAGGATTTTTTGAGACGGCCACGACATCGCCGATATCCAGAGAGGCCGCCGGAAGCGGCCGGTCGTTATCATAGGCGAAACTGACGAGGCGGTGGCCGGCCGCGTTAAAATGAAATTCCACCACGCCGAGACGCAGAAGCGCGGTCCCGATTCTTTCCCGCTCTTCGGGAGAGCGCCTTAGAAATTCCTCCCGGTACTGACGCATTTCTTCGGTTTCTTCCATGCGCAAAAGACTGACTAGCCCCGGAAAATGATCTTCGGGAGAAGCGTCCTTGGAGGTTTTTTTTGTCCCGTGTCTGCCCATCTCGGTCTAAAGTCCCATCACTTGAAAAATAACGTTTCGGGTTCTTGGGCGGTTGTCAAAATCGACTAAGACGACCTGCTGCCAGGTCCCGAGCGTAAAACGCCCGCCGGCGACGGGCACATTGAGCGACGGCTTAAGAAGAGACGCGCGCACATGCGAAAAACCGTTGCCGTCATGCCAGGTTTCTTCATGGTGATAGTTCCCGCCCTGCGGCGCCAATTTCTCAAAAAACTCCTGGAGATCTTTGAGAAGGCCGGGCTCGTACTCGACCGTGGTCAGGCCCGCCGTGGATCCGGCCACAAAAAAAAGCGCCTGCCCTTCCCGGATCCCGCTTTCGCTCAAGCGCGCTTGCGCAAGCGGGGTAATATCGTGAGTATCGCAAAACCCGCGGGTCTTTAGGGGAATTTCATAGGTTTTAACCGTCACCCCTCCCGCCGGAGCTTTCATAAAAACTCCAGGCGATGGCTTGTCAGTTCAAGCTCACCCACGGAATCCACAAGCGAGAGGATACCCTCCAGCGCGCCGGAAATATAATTTTTGTCGTGGCCGATCATGCAAACTCCGAGAGCTGCCGCCTGCCATTTATCAAGCTCGCCGATCTCGCCGACGGAAGCGTTAAAATGGGCGCGGATTCTATCTTTGAGACTTTTTAGTACCCGGCGCTTTTCCTTAAGAGATTGGGCGGCCGGAATTCTAAGGACGAGCGAGAGCGCTCCGATATGCGCCGTTCCTTCAGACATGGCAAGAACTTAGCGGCAGGTGTCCCGGCTGTCAAGGCTGCGGAAAAAATAGCGGACCGCAACCGGGGCCAGAATCACGTTTTGAAAAATAAAAACCGTATAAGCTCCCTGCCATGCGCTCGGCCCAAAAACCGCCAGTTCCTTAAAAATAGCGAGCAGGCTGATCCCTGGGATCGCATAAAACCAGGCGCCGAGGGCAAGCCTTCGCAGCCCCGGCATCCGGAAGGCTTCGGCGGGAGCCTTCCTAAGAAGCGCGACAAGACTCAAAAAAAGACACGCGGACCAAGCGGTGGCGAGCCACGCCGCGAAACCCGGAAGCAGATTCTTTTTATGCCAGAATAAAATAACATTAAGGAGGCAGAGAAAAGGGATCAGGCTGATAAAAATCCCCAAACCAAGACGGCCAAAAACGCTCGCGTCATCCTCTTCCGGCTCCGCCAGCCCATAGGCCGCATACGCTATCCAAAACCCTCCCGTGAATCCCAAAATCTGATCGCGGTAAGCCCACCATCGAAAGGGGCCCGGAATCAATCCCTGCGCTCCACCGTGAAGCAGAAGCGCGGAAAGAAAAAAAGCGGATCCGAAACCGAACATTCCGTGAAAGGTCAAAATCCGCACATTGACCGACTTTTTTACCGCCGCGTTATAGAACACGATCAGGGCAAGCCCGAGAGCATAAAGCGGCCTGTCGAGCGTTTCGAGATTCAGAATCCCGAGAGGTACGAACCAGAGAAGAAAAAGGGAAAGTCCCAGAAAAAAATCGGATTTCCCAAGTTTCTTTTCACAAAAAGCAAAACCCAAAAAAGTTCCGCCCAATCCCCCCCAAAGAACCCCGGTTGAGAAAATTAAAAAAAACTCTTTTAAAACCTCCCCTAGACTCCCGGCTTGGGAAACAGCCTCGAAAAGTTTTCCGTAACTCATGTGCCCGCCCAGGCTGAAGCCGAGAGCCCCAAGCGTCAGGGCGCGCCCGAGACTGTGGTGCCAGCCTCTCTTTCCGGACAAGCCCGCGAGCACAAAGGCCAGAATCGCCCCCGGAATCATGGCCCCTTTAAGATGGCCGAATTGCCCCCTAAGCGACCAGGCGAGACTGACCGCCAGCCCTGCCACGAGAGCCTTGCGAAACCGTTCATTCATGAGAAGTCAAAAAGCTCCTTTTGCGCGGGGGTCTCACTTAAATCTTCAAGTCCTGAAATTCCGACCCCGATAAGCCGGACCGGTTTCCGGCCGGCTTGGGTTTTTTGATCGAGCAACCCGGCGGCCACGTCAAAAACATCCTCCGGGCTTTTGGGTCTTCTGGAAAGCGTTTGGGAACGGGTAATCTGCTCAAAATCAAAATATTTCACCTTGAGCACAATCGTTTTGCCCATCCGCCCTTCACGCCGGAGGCCGTGGTAGACCTCGGCCGAAAACTCCGCGATCCATTTTTTCAAAACAGCCTTGTCTTTAATATCGTATGGAAATGTTTCTTCGCAGGAATACTGTTTGGAGGGCGTGTGGGGTTCCACCTCGCGATCATCCCGCCCCAGGGCTCTCTCATAAAGAAAAAGCCCGGTCTTGCCAAATTGTTTTTGAAGAAACTTTGCGCCCGCTCCGGCCAGATCGCTTGAGGTGCGAAGCCCGAGCTTGTGGAGCGCCTCCTCGGTCACGGGACCCACGCCCGGGATTTTTCGGACCGGAAGATCTTTTAAAAATGACGCAACCTCCTCCGGCCGGATCACCGTCAGGCCGTCAGGCTTCTTGAAATCAGAGGCGACCTTGGCCAGAAAAAGATTAGGTGCCACTCCGGCCGAAGCGCTAAGACGCGTGACCGCGCGGATGTTCTGGCGGATAAGGGCGGCGACCATCACAGGGTCCTTGATGCCGAGTTTGTGCTCGGTCACGTCAAGATACGCTTCATCAATCGATACGGCCTCGAGAAGCTCCGTATGCTGGGCGAGAATCCCCATGACGGTCCCGGAAGCCTTACGGTATTTTTCAAAATCAGGTTTGAGAAAAACCGCCTGCGGGCAAAGACGCCTGGCTTGCGCCGCCGGCATGGCCGAGCGGATGCCGAAGGCGCGCGCTTCATAAGAAGCCGTGCTCACAACACCCCGGCCGTGAGGGTCACCCCCGACCACGACCGGCTTTCCCTTTAACTCCGGGCGGTCCCGCTGCTCGACCGCGGCGAAAAAAGCGTCCATATCCACGTGGATGATTTTCCGCCCCCGCCAATCCGCGCTTCTTTTCTTTCGAGAGCTGCTTCTCTGGCTCATTTGACTTTGACTCCACTCTCCCCTTAGAATAGGCTTATGTTAAAGGAGAAACCTTCCCATGGGTGACAATAAAGTAAAAATCCAGTACGGCGGGCATCAGGTGGACGCGACCTTGATCGACGTCAATCAGACCAGTGAACGCTGGAATGAATATTTTCTCGAGGATGGCAGCGTTTTAAAAATGAAACTCGTCCTGACCAAAGTCTACCGTGTCGACGAGCAGTATGACGGGGACGGCAATCCCGTCTATGTCATGCAGTCCACCAATGTCACGGCGATCAACTGCCCGCAGCATTTAAAGCGGCTGGACTCCACCGGGGGACTTTAAAGCGTCCCCTTCAAGGAGCGCTTCAAGCCCGGCGGTTTTGACCTCGCCGGTCGCACGGTCTTTGATTTCGACTTTCCCTTCACGAAGATTGCGCTCCCCCACGATGATCTGGGTCGGAATCCCGATCAGGTCCGCATCGTTGAATTTAACCCCGGCCCGTTCATCGCGGTCATCGTAAAGCACCTCACGGCCCGAGGTTTTCAGGGATTCGTAAATTTTCTCGGCCGCTTCACGGCTGGGGACGTCGCCTTGATTAACCGTAATCACTTCAAAATG
>JAHFHI010000116.1 GCA_023246995.1 Candidatus Omnitrophota bacterium | reverse complement strand
GTTATATCAAGCCCTGGAAGGCGAGATGGTTTTCGGCAAAAAATCTTAGCCGCTATCTCCATGAGGATCTTAAAATCCGGAAGCATTTAAAGGAAAAGCTCGGATTTGCCGGGATCTCTAACGTGGAAATTGAACGGTCAAGCGGACGTGTTCGGGTGCGGATTTTTACAGCGAGACCCGGTGTCATCATCGGCCGCAGGGGCCAGGAAATCGATAAGGTTAAAGAAGATCTGGGCAAGCTTACGGAAGGCGAACTCTTTGTGGATATCAAAGAAGTCAAATCGCCCCAGACCGATGCCCAGCTTGTCGCGGAAAATGTGGGGATGCAGCTGGTCAAGCGTGTGGGATTTCGCCGCGCCATGAAAAAAGCCGTGCAACTTTGCATGCAGAAGGGCGGCCTAGGCATCAAAATTCTTTGCAAAGGCCGTCTGGGCGGCGCCGAAATCGCCCGCGAGGAAAAGTACCACGAAGGAAAGGTTCCTTTGAGCACATTCCGGGCCGATATCGATTACGGTTTTTCAGAAGCTTTTACGACCTATGGAGCCATCGGAATCAAGGTCTGGATTTATAAAGGCGACATTCTTGTGAAAAAAGAAGAGGCCGGGCAGCGCCAAGAGCGCGAAGAAATGGTTCATAAAATGGCGGCGCAAGTCGCTTCCGAAAAAGACGTTGCGAGCGGGACTTCCGTCGGACAGGAGCCCCCCGCGCCTTCTCCCGGGGATCCCGAGCCAAAAGAAGTTTAAACTTCCGGAAAAATATTTATGCCGATGATGCCAAAGCGGGTCAAATTCAGGAAGCAGCAACGGGGATGGATGGGGGGCATTGCCACCCGGGGGAGTGAGATTTCCTTTGGGGACTATGCGCTAAAATCTCTGGATCGCGGCTGGCTCACGGCGATTCAAATAGAAGCCTCGCGCGTGGCCCTTACCCGGCACGTTAAACGAGGCGGGAAGATTTGGATGAGGGTTTTTCCTGACAAGTCTTATTCGAAGAAGGCCGCCGAAACCCGTATGGGGAAGGGTAAAGGCGCGCCCGAATATTATGTGGCGGTCGTTAAGCCGGGAAGAATTCTTTTTGAGATGGGCGGGATTCCCGAAGCCCTGGCGAAGTCCGCCATGAGGCTTTGCGCTCACAAGCTTCCGTTTCGAACAAAATTTATCAAGCGTTCAGGGATCTAGACATGTTAAAGGCGTCCGAACTTCGTAATCTGACGGTCGATGAGCTTGAAGAGAAGCTAAAAGGCCTCAAGAAAGATTTGATGCAGCACCGCTTTCAGGCAAAAACCGGAAAGCTTGAAAGACAGTCGGCGATTAAAGAGTCGCGCCGGGATGTCGCGCGTATCTTGACTACGATCAACCAAAAAAAGAAAGAGGATAAGCCATCATGAATCCAAGCAATCCCGCAAAGGCCGAAGACGCTAAGCCCGCCGCTTTGCCGGAACAGCGTGCCCGGGAGCGTGAGGGGGTTGTTTTGAGCAATAAAATGCAGAAAACGATCATTGTGGAAGTCACGCGCTTAGCCGAGCACCCGCAATTTAAGAAGATCATTCGCCGGCGCGTTCGGTACGCCGCGCATGACGAAAAAAACGAAGCTAAAATCGGAGACAAGGTTCGGATTGCCGAAACCCGGCCTTTGTCAAAGACCAAACGCTGGCGGCTTGTAAAAGTCATCGCCTAGGGATTTTATTAAGACCATGATTCAACTTCGAACGATTCTGGAGATTGCGGATAATAGCGGGGCTAAAAAAGCCTCGATGATCGGTGTGATTGGCCGGCGCGGAAAGCGCAGCGCCGGGGTGGGGGATATCATTACCGCCAACGTCAAAGAGGCTATTCCGGACGGCGGGGTCAAAAAAGGGGATGTGGTTAAGGCCGTGGTGGTGCGTACGACGTCCCCGATCCGGCGCAAAGACGGATCGAGCGTGAGATTCTCGTCGAATGCGATCGTGGTGATCGACGCCCAAAAAAATCCAAAAGGGACCCGTATTTTTGGTCCGGTCGCCAGAGAACTTCGCGACCGTGAATTTACCAAAATCCTGTCTCTGGCACCCGAGGTGGTTTGATGCGTATTCACAAGGATGACCAGGTGTTGGTTATGAGCGGTAAGGACCGGGGTAAAAAGGGACGCGTGATGAAAGTTTATACGGAAGCAGAAACCCTCTTAGTTGAAAAAATTAACTATCGGAAGGTGGCGGTGCGCCGCAGTCAGGCCAACCCCAAGGGCGGGATTGTCCAAATGGAAGGCAAAATCCATGTTTCAAAGGTAAGGCTGATATGCCCGCGCTGCTCAAAACCCACGAGAGTTTCTTATACCCTACTTGCCGACGGCACCAAGCAGCGGACTTGCAAGGCGTGCCATGAGCTTTTGGGAGGCTAAGAAGTGAAAAAAACATCCGTGGCTTCGGCCAATCCACCGAAACTTTATGAAAGATACAAGAACGAAATTCTTCCGATCCTGCGTGAAGAGTTTAAATACAGCAATGTCATGCAGGTTCCGCGTCTTATAAAAGTTGCGCTCAATATGGGAGTCAAAGAGGGTCAGGAAGATATTAAGATTATCGAGCAGCTGGCTCTCGAAATGGGGCAGATTGCCGGGCAGAAACCGGTGATTACGCGCGCCAAAAAGTCCATTGCCGGTTTCAAGCTTCGCGAAGGGTCTCCTATCGGAGTGAAGGTGACCTTGCGCGCTCACCGGATGTACGAGTTTATCGAGCGTCTGTTCAATATAGCGATTCCCAGGATACGTGATTTCCGGGGGTATCCGCTTACCAGCTTTGACCAAAAAGGCAACTATACGATGGGCATTCAGGAACAGATTATTTTTCCGGAAGTCGAGTATGACAAAGTCAAAAAGACCAAGGGGATGGACATCACTTTTGTGACAAGCGCCCAGAATCGCGTGGAGGCCAAGCGCCTTCTCGAGCTCTTAGGATTTCCTTTCAAAAAGGCATAAAAGGGAGCAGTTTAAAATGGCAAAGACTTGTTTGGTGGTAAAGCAGCGACGGACTCCCAAGTTTAAGGTCCAGGGGTATCACCGCTGCAAGAATTGCGGAAGGCGCCGCGGTTATATTCGCAAGTTCGCGGTTTGCAGGATCTGTTTCCGGGAGCTCGCCTACCAGGGCCTGATCCCCGGAGTCGTTAAATCAAGCTGGTAATCTCGAGCTTTCAGAGGAGCAAAAAACAATGCCGGTAACGGATTTTGTGGGTGATTTTTTGACGGTGATTCGAAATGCATCGAAAGCCAAGAAAGACAAGGTGAGCATTCCCGTTTCGAATCTGACGGCTCGAATCGCGGAGCTTTTTAAAGAGGAAGGCTTCGTGGAAAATGCCAAAATTTTCACGGAAGGTAAAAAGCGTTTTATCCGCATTCATTTGAAATACCTGCGGGGAGGCAGGCCCGCGATCCAGGGCATTCGCAGAATCTCGAAACCCGGCCGCCGTCTTTACTTGGGCGCGGAGAAAATTCCGCGGGTTCAGGGAGGGCTAGGCGTAGCGATTATCTCCACCTCAAAGGGTGTTCTCACTGACAAGAATGCGCGAAAGGGAAATGCCGGCGGCGAAATTCTCTGCACCGTCTGGTAATCTGAAGGAAACTGACCATGTCACGAGTAGGAAAAAAACCGGTTGTCATACCAAGCGGTGTTAAGGTTACCCAGCAAGGGGCGAGTCTTAATTTTCAGGGGCCGAAGGGAAAGCTCGACTTGAGCTTAAATCCAAGAGTCAAGGTTGCCTTGGCCGACAGCCGGATCGAAGTGTCCCGTTCAAGCAATCTACCTTCCGACCGGGCCCTTCACGGACTCGTTCGGAGCCTGATTCAGAATATGATCCTCGGCGTGACCCAGGGCTTTACCAAAGAACTTGAAATCGTGGGGGTTGGTTTCAAAGCCCAGGTGAAGGGAAAGATCATTAACCTGGCTCTCGGGTTTACGCATCCGATTGACTACGACATCCCGGAAGGGATTGAAATTAAATGCCCCAATCCGACCCGCGTTGTGGTGACGGGTCTTGACAAGCAAAAGGTCGGTCAGGTCGCCGCGGACATCCGGAATTTTTATAAGCCGGAGCCGTATAAGGGCAAGGGCATTCATTACGTGGGCGAGGTCATTCGGCGTAAGCAGGGCAAGACGGTCGGCTAGTTTCTGATTAATCGATATCGCTATTTTGAGGGAGATTTTAAATGTTGAAGCGTGAATCCAAGAGGTTGAAACGGCACGGAAAGATTCGCAAAAGAATGACCGGGACTCTGGAGAGGCCCCGCTTGAGTGTCCATCGCTCGGCTAAGAATCTTTATGCGCAGGTTATCGATGACACCCAGTCGAGGACGCTATTTTCTTTTTCTACCATGGATAAGGAATTTTTGAAATCAGCCCCGAAGTCCGGCAAAACGGCGCAGGCCGCCAAGATGGGGGAGTTTTTTGCGCCCAGACTCAAAGAAAAAGGGATCATCAAAATTGCTTTTGACCGAGGCGGGTATCTTTATCATGGCCGTATTAAGGCCTTGGCGGATTCCCTGCGTCAGGGAGGACTTGAATTTTAATGAGTGCAGAAGAGAAGAAAACTTCGATGCCGGGAGCATCATCGGGTTCCCGCGGTGATTCCCGCCCTAAGCGCGGTGACAGCAGACCTTCCGCCGGGCAGTCTGGGCGGTATGAAAAAGTGATTCAGGTCAACCGTTGCGCGAAGGTGGTCAAGGGAGGAAGACGGTTTCATTTCAGCGCTCTGGTGATCATCGGGAATGGCGCAGGAGAAATTGGTTTTGCTTTGGGCAAGGCCAATGAAGTGGCGGATGCCATCCGTAAAGCGTTGGCCGCGGCCGATAAGAGAAAGTTCAAGGTGCTGCTTAAGGGGACTTCCATCCCGCATGAAATTATTGGGCAGTATGGCGCGGCGCGCGTGCTTTTAAAACCCGCGGCGCCCGGAACCGGGGTTATTGCCGGGGGCGCGGTAAGGGCGGTTTGCGAGTCCTCCGGAATCAAGGACATTTTGACCAAAAGCCTGGGAAGCGATAATTCCATTAACGTTCTCAAGGCCACGGTGGACGGGCTCAAGCGGTTGGTCGGCTCAAGGATCCGGCACGAGGACCGGCCGGAGGATCAAAAGGAATCGGCATGAGGGCTAAATTTCCCCACAAAAAAAAGCGTAAACGCATCGGATACGGCATCGGTTCCGGTCACGGAAAAACGGCCACCCGGGGTCAAAAAGGCCAGAAATCCCGCTCGGGCGCTTCGGTGCCCCCGGGTTTTGAGGGCGGACAGAACCCTCTTTACCGGCGCCTGCCCAAACGCGGTTTCAATCAAGCCGCGTTTCGCAGGGAATACGCGATCAT
>JAHFHI010000115.1 GCA_023246995.1 Candidatus Omnitrophota bacterium | reverse complement strand
TTTCCTCGCGCCAGTTAAGAGGCGCGGAAAAAACCGGTTTAAGCCGGAGCGTCACCCCCTGCGATTCTTCGGCGTTAGGCTCCACCGTTACTGCGCCAAGCCGCTCATAAGGATTTTCAAAAGAAACATCCGCAGGGGTGAGGCGAAGTCCGGCGCAGCCCGGGAAAACCGCAATCAAGAGAAGAAGTAAGGTAAGGCGAGTTTTCATGCCTTGAAATTCATTTTATGTCTTGGGCTCTTAAAATTTACCCTCTCCCATGGGAGAGGGTTGGGGTGAGGGGGACGGACGCCTTGAAATCCCCTCAGCCCCGCCTTCTCCCCCAAGGGGAGAAGGGGGTTGCTTATGAAATTTGCAGAACTTGCGTTATGTATTAAAGGAAACAAGAGTATACCTTGGGACTTTTGCGAAATGGCTCACGACGCTGATGAAATGAGGGAAGCGGAAGGTCTTGTGATTGATCAGCACCATGCGGTTGAATTTGGGAAAAATCGTGTCGAGCGCCTCGGTTTCCGTGGTGGACGCCACGTGAAGAAGCCCTCCCCAATCCCACCGCCACTCTTTATTGAGGTAATAGATCCCGCCGATCGCCCCGGCGTAATCATCGATATGCGCGCGGTAAAAATCACCCGGCTGCATACGATAGCAGCGGATATCATGATGCGTGAGCCCGCAGCCGGCGGTCTCTTCGAGGGCGGGTTTAAAACAGCGCTTGAAGCTATCGGCTACCGCCTCGGAAGTCTCAAGTGGCCGCGAGCGGCCGAATCGTGCCATGTAAGGCTCTTCGGGGCGGGGCAGATAGGGATTCGGGGTTGAAAAAACGTGGCTGTAGTGGTGCTCGCGAACTTGATCGATCTGTTCGTATTCGGCCCTCGCGAAGCACTCGTGAAGCCGATTGGCCTCGGCCTCGGGCAGGAAATCATCGACCACGGCATACCCCTTGGTGTAATAGGCCGGATCGATTTCCTTTTTTTTCTTATCGGGCTTGCACGGGCTCAAAGTCTTTTATCGCTTGGGTAATCAAAAACGCGGGCTTGCGCGCAAACTTCACCCAAGCCCGGCCGTTTAAAAAATTGGTGGAGGTGGAGGGAATTGCACCCTCGTCCAGAATAGTTGCCTCAAAAGGCGGCTACATGCTTAGTCTGCGATTTATTTAATCCTTTAAGCTCCCGCAGCCGGGATCCTGAAGGACGATCCGCCTAAGGTCTCGGCCGTCCCCCGGCGTCGGAGGGACTAAGCCCAGCCTGCTGAATGGCGTTACCTAGGATCTAGCAGGCGTTGACCCGGTAACGTCGCTGTCAATTAAGCAGCGATGGGAAGAACCCCAAAGCTGGGAACCGAAACCGGTCCCGCAGCCCTGTTGCTCCAGCTGAGTTTGTCAGCATTTGTGTTTTGCCAGGTTTATTAAAGAGGCCCCTAGCGACCTCTGCATGCTCCCCTTGCGACAATCTCCCCTGTCGAAACTATTCACCCCCATGCCAAAGAACGTCACAAACAACACCCAATGATACCACTTCGGGACTTTACTGTATACCCAGAGATCCGGATTCCTTATTGATGAGCTCGGCCGCCCTGGCGTTATCGGTCGTGGAAAATACCCCCACAATCTTGAAACCGTCGCCGCTTGTGCCGTAGACATAATGGATAAAGATATCGTTACTGCCCAGGAGCTTCGCCACGGGCGCGAGCGTTCCGACCTTGTTTTCGAACTCCACGATCAGAATATCGCGTTCTTCGATTTTGGGGATGAAATAGGCAAGGGCCTTTCTGGCTTTTTCATTGTCCCTGGTCACAAGCTGGAGCTGCCCCGTGCCTCCGGAAGAAGACGCGCAGAGGTGAATCACATAAACCCCCTCCAGGGCGAGGGCCATGGTCATACGCCCGAGAAGGCCGGCTTCGTTTTTTGCCTCAAGATGCAGTTCTTTGGCTGTGTAGGCGCGCGCCATTAAGATTTCCCTTTCTTTAGGTGATGTTTTATCGCGGCCGCGCTTTCACGGTCGTGCATGCGGCGCTTGATGGTTTCACGTTTGTCATATTCCTTTTTGCCTTTGCCGAGGGCAATTTCCACTTTCACGAGCCCCCTTTTGAAATAAATCGAAAGCGCCAAGATGGCAAAACCTTTCTGTTTCGAGGCTGCCTCCAGCTTATCGATTTCATCGCGCTTCAAAAGAAGTTTCCGGGTTCGGGCCGGGTCCGGATCTCCATAGCCCTGAATCTTGGAGTAAGGACTGATATGACAGCCGAGCAAGAACGCCTCTGAATTCATGATCCGGACATAGCTGTCTTTTAAATTGACCCGTCCTTCGCGGATGGCTTTGACTTCAGACCCGCGCAGGGAGATCCCCGCCTCAAGTTTGTCCTGGAGGAAGTAGTCATGACGGGCTTTGCGGTTGGTCGCGACCGGCGGCTTTAAATCAGGCATGGTGTGATGTCAAGCTAAGGGGAGTTGAAGTTCAACTCCCCCCTTGGGCGAATTTGCGGAGAGGGGGAGTTGGCGGCCTGCGTTCGCTTCGCTCTCTCCGGCTCGGCCACCCGCCCCTCGGAACGCAACGTCAGTTGCGTTCCCAAACCAGGGGCTCCCTTCAACTCCCCATTCGGTAAACTTGCGGAGAGGGGGAGTTGAACCCCCACGACCTTGCGGCCACTAGCTCCTGAAGCTAGCGCGTCTGCCAGTTTCGCCATCCCCGCGTAAGAGCCATTCAAAATGGAAAATTAAGAATTAAAAATGTCGGAAACAGGCGGTTTTGAATTCAATTCTGAATTTTTCACTTTTAATTTTCAATTGCCTTTATCTGGGCGGTAGAGGGATCGAACCTCTGACCTCGTGCATGTGAGGCACGCGCTCTAACCAACTGAGCTAACCGCCCGAACATAAGTCCTTTAATTAGAGCGGGATAACAGGCCAAAAGTATACGAAACCGCGAATGAAAAAACAAGGATATAAGGCTGGGCGGGATTTTTTCCCAGAATCGGGTCGTGGTGGATCGAGGTGCGCGATCAGGCGGCTGCCTGAATCTTCTGGTAGGCCTGACGGAATTGCTCTAATTGGGTATGAATCAAATCGAGCGACAAATCAAAGGAGCCGTCTGCTTTGACTTTCACGTCCGAATTGGGAAGGTTCTGTTTCAAAAAGTCGGCAATGAAGCGCCTCCGATACTCATCGCTCACCTGCTTTCCGGTCTCCTCTGCGTCAAGGTACTCTTGATGGAGCTGGGCGCCAAGCTCCTTTAAAAGCCGCGCGCGGTAATAATAGCTCTCGGCCAGGGCGGCGAGCGATTGCCCGCTTGAGCGGAACTCCTGGGCATTTTGAATAGCAGCCACCACCTGCCCCACGATTTGTCCGACCTCCCGAATATCCGCGGATGCCACGACCCTCTTTTGCGGATTGAGCTTCCTGGTTTCACTCACCGCTTTGCCGAAATTCTCATGGGAAACGTTAACGTCAAAGCCCAGAATCTTCGCGAGCGCGGCCTGTTTTTCAGGTCCGAGCCCGTTACGTTGCCGCAAAAGCTGGTTTTTGAGGTCCGCTGTTTTAAGGGGATCAGCGCCGGCAAAAATATAATTCGGACCGGCTTCCCCGCTCTCAAGATCCGTAAAAAAGTGAAGGGCAAGCTGAAGGACTTTTTGCGCCCGGGATTCCAAGCCCGAGGTCGTAAGCACCGCAACACCCTGTCCCTCCGGCACTTGAGCGTCAGTGACAGGCAGCTTCATGGCTTTACGGAAATCCCGGTCGGTAAAGAGAAAATCCAAAAACTTTACGCGCTCGGCCGCATCCGCAAGGACCGCCGCGTCGACTTTTTCCGCATCCTCACCGGAAGCCAACGGGGATATCCTGTTCACTACGGCCCTCGCAAGCTCGGGACTCTCGCTTAAGTCCGGGGCCACGACACCGCCTGCCAGTCCCGCGACAGCTTCCAAGGTCCGGACGGAATAAGCATATCCGGTTTCTTTTAATTGTCCCTCGAGATCCGGGGTTGCGAGCCGCACTTCCGAGCGGGGCACAGCACGGCGCAAATCCGCTAAAAGCTGGCGCGCGGCCTGAATATCAGGCCCCGAGGGGCTTGCGGCCTGAAGACTTTGGGCCGTCACCGGGATCCGGTTAAATAAAGGCTGCAGTTCCGGGGTGATCCTGCCCTGCTGCCGGTCCTGATAACCGATCAGCTGATTTAAGAGAATTCCCGCATCCGCGGGCGTCGTCAATTGCACAAACGCGCTCTGAAACGCGGGCTGCGCGTCCTGCCCGTCAAAGGCGCCCAGCGCCACGGGGATTCTCGGGCGCAGTTTAAACGTCACGAGCTCGTAGCCTTCCTGCTGAATCGTCTTGGACTTCAGCGCGCTACTGGCATCCCCAGAATAAAATTCCCGGGTTAAGATCACTCGCCCGTCCACTTCCCGCTCCGTCAAATACGCTGGCAGCGATGTTTCTTCCAACCGGTCCATCGCATCAATCTGGATCTTGTAAAACATACGGCTTAATTCTTCCGGACGCTGAAATTCTTCCTTCAGCTTCCCGAGCCCGATCGTGTCACGCATCACGTCATATCCGTCGACTTTCTCAAACGCTCCCCCGCCTTTCTGCGGCAAGAGCTTTTCCACACCTCCCGCCATCACCTTCTCGCGCACCTTGTTGGCCACCATCTCCATCACCATCTCGACCCCGCGGGCGAATAACTCGCGTGCTACGGCCGACCGCTCCACCGCCGCGATATCCCGCAGCAAGTTCATATCATTGACCTGCGCAAATAATGTCGCCTTCACGCCTTCGCCCTTTAATACCTCCGTCAGTGGACTGTCAAGCTCCTGAAGCTCCCCGCTTTCGCTAAACCGATACGTGCCTTCCGCCCTCCGCGCCGCGCCGATCAACGGATCCCCGTGCCCCTCCGGCCAGCGCTTTTCGTTAAACTCTCGCAGCGTCCCGTCCTTCAGCACTTCCTGCCCGCCTCGCTCCGGCTGCAGAAGCAAATACACATTCTTAGGATTCAACCCTCCAAAATTAACCGCTTTCAGCTGCCGGGCCACTGTCTCCAGATTCGATTCGTTCACCACCACCACGAACCGGCTTCCCGCAAGCGTCGCCTCTAAATTCACTCCTGCTTCAGGCGTCCCGGCCGTCAGATCCTCAAGCTGTACACGAAGCTGTATCAGCTGTCTTTGAATAATACTCAAATCGTCCGGCCCTTCCACGATTCCCGCCGATGCCCGGTCAATCAACGTCTGCATCGTCGCATCAGGCCTTACCATGGGTACCGTCTTGTCATCCTGCGGCAGCAACTTTAAAATCGCTCCCGTCAACCCCGCGATTCCCAGCACGTCGAACTCCCCGGACATCTTAAGGCGCGTCGCTCGACCCGCC
>JAHFHI010000114.1 GCA_023246995.1 Candidatus Omnitrophota bacterium | reverse complement strand
CTTCACCCAATCGGGGTTCTCTTCAAAGAGACGGATGATATCGAGGGCGTTAAAATCTTCTCCGTCGGGGAGGCGCTCGAAAATTTTGATAAGCAGTTCATAATCCTCGGGCGTGTCGATGCAAAGCCGCAGATCCGGGCGCCGTAAGCGCTCCTCGGAAGCTCGCACCGAGACAATCCGGTATTTTTCCGGGTGCTCGTAAAAATACGGGGTCACGTGTTCGCGATGAAAGTTTTCCGGGCTTCGCTCTAAAAGTTTCTGCAAACAGGCGGTGCTGACAATTTCGGTATCAAACCCGCGCGGAAGCGTACGCTCCACAATATTGGCCGCAATATCCGGGCGTTCGGTTAGGAAAACCTTTAAAACCTGTCCGATAAGTCCGGGGTCGATCAGCGGGCAGTCGGAGGTGATGCGTACCACCGCATCAAGTTCAAAGGCGCGGGCCGCTTCAACATAGCGATCGAGAACATCCGTCTCACTTCCCCGCCACAGCCCAAAACCGAGCCGCTGGGTCAGATCCGCGATCGGGTCATCCTCTTCACGCACGGTGGTGGCCACGATCACCGGGGACGAAGTCTTGACTTGCGCGCAACGCAGCATCACATGCTCCAGAACGGTTTTGGACCCCAGCGGTAAAAGGACTTTCCCGGGAAGTCTGCTTGAGAGCATGCGGGCTTGAATCACGACGCCGGTTTTCACGCGCCCACCTCCTCGGCGGCAACTTCAGACACGGTCTTCGGAGCTACGCGGGAAGGTTCCGGCTGCGTCTTGGAACTTTGGTCCAAACCGGAATGCACCCATCGGCGGCCTTTGTTATAGAGCTTGCCCACCTGGTCTTCAAGCAGCGGAGAGACGATTCTGAGAATTTCCTTGCCCACGATCCGGTATTGACGGCCCACGCGCGCGGCGTGAATCAGCTTCTTCTTAATCATGCGCGTGAGCGTGCTCTCACTCACCTTGAGGAGCGCCTGCGTTTCTTTCAGGGTATAGACTTCGTTTTCGCGGATTTCCATAATCTTAAAAATATGCGGGCAAGGATAGCATTCTCGTCAGATCCCGTCAATAGGCTTCAGAGACGGTCAAGATATGGCGCATTCGATTTTGATCATTCGATAGCGTTGTGACTCAAAACAGCTTAAAAACAATGAAGACCGGGCTTTCGAAAAGGACAGGATAATGACTCCGCAAATGAGCGCCAAAAGCAGGCTCCTCGTTGAGATCCTCCGGGCGGGAGCAGACAAAGTAGCGGGCCCCTTGAGACCGGAAATACTCAAAAGCCAAAACCGGGTCATGCTGGACTTTCAGATACTCCTGCCGGGAGGGATCCGGGGGTGCATCCTTCAGACGAAAGGACGCGTATCCGGAAAGATCCCGGGCTCGGTGCGTGATCAGGAAAGCCCAGCCCCTGCGTCCGGTGTAATAAAGCAAGTTCGAATTGCTCCCGTTGGAGGCAATAAGGAGCTCCCCTTCGGGCACGGTGCGTCGCACAAACGCCGCGGCCTCCATCACGCCCCGGTCTCCGGCGGGGGTGTGATAGGCCGGGCTGACGGAAACAGAAAGCGACACAAGAATCCAAAGGCCGGGGAACACAAACCCCGGGGCCGGGATTTTTTTAAACCAAACGCCTTTTAAACTCTCCAATGCTTTGGCCGCGAAAACACTCGCCGGCAGCGTAAGCCCCCAAATATAATAATTCATATCCACCGCTTTTTTGCTTAGGGCGTCGAGCATCAAAAGGGTCAGGAAGAACCAGGCATACAAAATGCCTTCCCTTTTAAGCCGGGGGGGTGCGAGAAGACCGGCGAGAAGAAACAGAAAACCCGGCGGGTTGAGGAGAAGCTTGACCAAATGAACGGTGATCTGCCTTAAAAAGAAAAAACTCCAGGGCGCGTAGCTTGAAAAAGTGCCGGTGTTCAGCTGGTGAAAAATACTCATGATCACCCGCTCCGGATGGGCTTCAAGATAATGATAACTGTAGAGGTTCCAGAGCACGAGCGGGAGTACGGAAATGACAACAAAGACGCTAAAACGCACGGCTCGCGTCACAAACCCGCCGCCCTCGGTCAAAAAAAATGCCCCAAAAAGCGGGAATAAAAAGACGTACTGAATCCGCAAAAGAAGTGTCAGCGCAAAAGCCAGCGCGGCCCCGAGAAGCGGCGCGGTTTTTCTCTCCTTCAGGAGAATCCACCGGATGGCGGCGATCAAAAAAAATAGACTCGTCGCGTCAGTTTGAAAACTTTGACCGTAAATGATGGAAAGCGGCGAAAAAGCGAAAAAGAAAGCGCTCGCGAGGGCTGTCTTTTCTCCCCAGATCTGTCTGACGAAATCGTAGAAAAGCGCCACCGAGAGAAGTGAAAATACGGCCGACCAGAGCCGGCCGGTCATATCGACCGGCAGACGGGATGCGGCGCTCAAAAGCGCGACCCCGTAGCTGTGAAGCGGCAAATCCAGAAGCCGGACGCACGGCGCGCCGGCACAAATTTCATCGAGGCGCGGCAAAAAAAGGTTCCGGCTGTAGTCCCTAAAATTGCGCGCCATCATGGCGTAGATGATCTGAAGGCTGGAAAAATTACCGAGCAGCGGGCGGTTCAAGCCGGGAAGCCGCAAAAGAGCGCTCACCCCGAGCACCGCAGCAAGCCGGGCGCCGCTCGGGCCCGAGAAAAAAGCCCGGGATTTCATGACTCCCCTTTCCTCAAAAAAAGAATGAACCGGTTGCTCATTGCCGCCATACGGGCCAGGGTAAAAATAATACGCGCCAAACGTTTGAAGACCTCGGGCAGATGAAGCCTCGAAAGATCCGTTTCGTCAAAAAGGATCCTCTCGCATTTAAAGCCTTCCCGGGCAGCCGCGCGTTTGATAAAGCCCGGCGTGAAATAGGAAAGATGCGTCGGGGGGTAAACGAGCCGGACCGGCTTCCCGATCTTTCCGAAGGATAGGGCATGCAGGATGCGCGCCGCCACAAACACAAGTCCCCCGTGATGCGGGCAGGCGATCACCAGCATGCCTCCAGAATTTAAAAGCGCACGGGCCGTTCGTAAAATTTGAACCGGGTCTTCCACATGCTCAAAATAATCCCACAGGGTAAGCGCGTCATACGGCGCCGCATGCAACTCCTCGAGACGCCCGAGATGTACGAGAAGTCCGGTCCGCGCGTGGGTCCGCGAAACGCATTCGGGGCTTAAATCGAGCCCCTCGGCCCGCCACCCGCGTTTTTTTGCGATCTCGAGAAAATGGCCGCTCCCGCATCCCACGTCAAGGATTCTGCCGGGCTTCGCGCCGCGCGCGGCTTCAAGAAACGCGAGAGATCGGTTGAAAGTCTTAATGCCGCGAGTCCCGGAATCAGCCGCACCCAGATTTCTTTCAAAATCCTCCAGCCACGGAAAATATTGAGCGGGATCCGAGGAAAAAATGAGGCGGGATCCTTCCTCGCTAAGAAAGGGGTTCATGAAGACGTAGCCGCAGCGGCACCGCCAAAGTTTCAGGTCGTCGTAGGCAAGGAGAGGCCGGAAATCCTGCCCCAGGCAAAAGGGGCAGCGTTCGCGGCGCTTAAACGGAAACCTTTGCGTCCACTTCATGGCGCGTCAGAGCCGCCTTCCACCGGTAGAGGAAAAGGTAGTAGAGGTAGCGCAGAACGCGTTTGGCATCCTGCCAACGGTTCCAGTTCGATTGTCCGCTCGCCCTTTTGCGGTAAATATAAGGGATCTCGGCGATCCGCTTCTTGCGGTTATGGATCATGTACTCGATATTCCACTCCCCCTGCACCGCGGTCTGGGGATAGTCGAAGGTCTCCTTGCGCGCCACCACATAGCCTCCCGTAAAATCCTGCGTGTGCACGCCGGCCACCATGGCTAAAAAACGGTTGAAATAGCGCATGAGAAAATGGCGCGATTTCGCTTCCATGCCGCCTCCGGCGATAAAGCGGGAAAATTTGATAATGTCGACCGAACCCACTTCGATCAGCACCACGCTTTTCAGGGCTTCAATCGGGTGACTGTGATCGGCGTCCATGACCGCCACGAGTTCTCCGGTGGCGTGGCGCACGCCGTCGTAGACGGCCGAGCCAACGCCCATTTTTTTCCCGCGCTCGACCACCACGCAGCCGTGGCGTTTGGCAAGCTCCACGGTTCCATCCGTGGATCCGTCATCGACCAGCACGATTTCCTGGGCGTAATGTTTGAGCTGGGGCAGAATCTGTCGCAGGTTCTGTTCCTCATTGATGGTGGGGATAATCACCGAAAGCATCACTTCGCACCCAAGAGATAACGGCGCACCAGCCGGGACGCCTTTTTCTGGACCGAGGGCCCCAGAAAGCGCGCCATGCTAAGCACATGCCTCGGCCGCGCTTTGAAGAATTCGTCAAAAAGAAAAACGCCTTCCGGAATAAAACCGAACGATTCATAAAACGGCCGGGTGCGTTCATTGTCCGTATAGGTGGCAAGCCATATTTTCTGCATTTTCTTCCGGCGGCAATAATCAATCATGATCTTCATCATCCGCCGGCCGATCCCCCGGTTTTGGTGACGGTCCGAAACGACCATCCCGAGGCTGGCCGTGCCGCGTTTCTGGGGCTTGTCGGGAAAAAAGCGCAGGTAGCAGTAACCGACGATTTTGTTTCCGGCGCAGGCCACGAAACCTTTTTCCTGTTTGACCGGGATAGCCGCCTGCGCGTGCGCGACTTTCCGGGCGTGCGCCGGGTCAAAACGCGTCCCGAAGCGGTTCCAAAAAAAAAGAGTCCGGGGGCCCAGGGTTAGAAAAAAATCGGAAAGCGCCTCCGCGTCATTTTTTTTAAAATCGCGAAGGATCACGGATTTGGAAACCATATAAAGTCAGAATCCCGAGTACCGCAAAGTCAACCGGCGGGGTGAATCAGCTTAGTCAGGCCGGCTTCGAGGTTGAAACGAGATTTCCACCCGATCGTGCGCGCCACAAAGCTCGGATCCCCGAGAATCCTTGTAACACGGTTGGCATCTTTGGCCTGGGGTTTATAAAAAAAACGGACGCTTTTATTCAGGACTCTGGCGATGGTCTCGGCCACCTCCAGAAGCCGGGTTTCCTTGCCGGTCGCGATATTAAAGGTGCAGCCCGCGGGTTTTTTTTCAATCGCGGTTCGAAAGGCTTCGCAAATGTCCTCGATAAAGACAAAATCGCGGGTGTCGTGCTCGTTACCGAACATTTCCATTTCCGGGCCGGCTTCCCGGATGCGCGCGACCATGTTGGGAATGGCAAAATTGCGGGATTGCCCGGGACCGTAAATATTAAAGAGGCGGAAAATGACGGCGGGCACCTGATAACGGCGGAAATAGAGGTTGCAGTATTGCTCGGCCGCGAGTTTCCCGATACCGTAAGGCGTGGTCGGCCGGAGCGGATGACTTTCGCTAAAGGCCTGG
>JAHFHI010000113.1 GCA_023246995.1 Candidatus Omnitrophota bacterium | reverse complement strand
AAAACCTTTAGGATCAAGGTTTACGCCATTTGCATCGGCAGGGGAGGCCTGGTGCCTTTCCCGGTGAACGACCCGCTTTTTGGAAAGCGCTATGTGCAGGCCAATGTCGAGATTGATGAACTGACTTTAAAGAGAATCGCCGACATCACCGGCGGTCTTTTTTTTAGAGCCCGGGATCCCCAGTCTCTTGAGGAAATCTATAAAAAAATCAACGATCTTGAAAAAACCGAAATTAAAGTCAAGGAATACAGAAGCTATGAGGAGCTTTTCAGTTTTCTTTTGATCCCCGGCATTCTTCTCTTGATTTTGGAGGTGCTTCTTAGCCGGACGCTCCTCTTGAAGGTCCCCTAACATGCAATTTTATCAACCCGAAATGCTCCATTTGATCTGGCTGTGCGGTTTGATGGCGCTCTTGTTTTGGATTTCCGGCCGATTGCGGAGCTCCCGATTAGGCCGCTTTGGTTTGCTTCCGACGCTGGAAAACAAGCTCATGCCCACGTATCGGCGGGCGGAGGCACCGATCCGGCTCCTCTGCCTGTGTT
Source organism: Candidatus Omnitrophota bacterium (assembly GCA_023246995.1). GTDB lineage: Bacteria > Omnitrophota > Omnitrophia > Omnitrophales > Aquincolibacteriaceae > JAHFHI01. The sequence continues at coordinate 4,854 of JAHFHI010000113.1, read as the reverse complement.
TTGTGATTCTGCTCGCGTCGCTTGCCCTCGCGCGGCCCCAATGGGGCGAAGAGAAGCGAAAGGTGGAGCGCAAGGGCGTTGACATCATTTTTCTTCTCGACACTTCTCTTAGCATGCTTGCCGAGGACGTCAAGCCAAGCCGTTTCGAAAAAGCGAAGCTGGAAATTAAATCTTTTATCCGACTCTTGAAAGGGGATCGTGTCGGGATGGTCGCGTTTTCGGGGTCGGGCTTTCTGCAGTCGCCGCTCACCCTTGATTACTCGGCATTTCTGCTTTTTCTTGACGCGATTAAAGTGGGCTACATCCCAGACCCCGGTACCTCCCTTGACAAGGCCCTGCGACTGGCGGCGCAATCTTTCCCTCGGGAGAATCTGAAACACAAGGCGCTTATCCTTTTTACAGACGGCGAAGACCACGAAGGGGGAATCGAGCAAACGCTTCCGGATCTCCAGAAATCGGGCCTCCGCATTTATGGCATTGCGACGGGTACGCCGGAAGGAGAACCGATTCCGCTCCGGGATGAACAAGGGCGGAAAAGCGGTTTCAAGAAGGACCGCTCCGGCCAGATTGTGATTACCAAGCTGAACAAGGCCATTCTCGACAAGCTGGCTTCCGCCACCGGAGGCCTTTCGCTCCCCGGAACGCCGGGGGAGGATGAAATGGAGGTCATTTTAAAACACATGGAGAGCCTCGGGAAAACCCAGTACCGTGAAAAGCTTTTGAGCGAAAGGGAGGACCATTTTCAGCTTTTTCTTGCGTTGAGTCTCCTGTTTTTGATGCTCGAGATGCTGGTCAGCCGTACGACCCGCATTCGGATGGCCGACCTCTCCTCGAATCTAGGGCTTTGGGCGGTTTTTTTTCTTCTCTTTACCGGCTTTATCGATACCCCGCGCGCCTTAAACGAAAAAGCCAACAAACTCTATGGGGAAAAAAAGTATAAATCGGCCGCCGAAGAATACCGCAAAGCCAAGGTGCGGGCTCCGGAAGACCCGGTGATTCGCTATAACCTTGGGACAGCGCTTTATCAAACAGAGCAGTACCGCGAAGCGGCCCAGGAGTTCCAGAAAGCCTCTGAAAACTTAAAGGAGCCTTCCGAAAAGGCAAAGGCCCTTTACAACTATGGCAACACCCTTTACCGGCTGGGGGACTTTGAAAAAGCTATTGATACCTACAAAAAGGCTTTGGAGCTGAACCCTGAAGATAAGGATGCCAAGTACAATCTCGAATTTCTTCAAAAACAAAAAAGCCTGTTTGAAAAGAAAGATCAGGAGCGAAAGAACCAAAAGCAGGAACAAAACCAGCAGCAGAATCAGCAGCAGAATCAGCAGCAGAATCAGCAGCAGAATCAGCAGCAAAATCAACAGCAAAACCAGCAACAGAATCAACAGCAAAACCAACAACAGAACCAGCAGCAGAATCAAGAGCAAAACCAAGAACAAAACCAGCAGCAAGACGAGCCGCAAGATCAAGAGCAGCAGAATCAGCAGCAGCAAAACGAGCAGCAACAGCAGGAGCAGAGCCAAGAGCCGCAGGAAGATCAGGGATCCGATCAAAAGCAGGACGAAGAGCCAGCGCCGGAAGAACAGAAAGAAAACCAGCGGGAGCAGGGTGAGGGCGGCCAGGAAGAGCAGAAGCAGGATCAGGGTTCCGAAGAAGATGAACAGCAAGGCCAGTCCCCGGAGCGCCAGCCTCTTCAAGGCCAGATGACCATGCAAAACGCATTGCAAATTTTAGACGCATTGAAGGACGCCGAACGAGAGCTTCAGGATCTTCGACGTCCGCAGCCGCTGCGGGAGCCGCCGCCGGTTGATAAGGATTGGTAGAAACCACAAAGGAGATAAAACTGCCCATGAGCTTAGGAGCCCAGCTAGAGGCCGACTTGGTGGCCGCCATGAAGGATCGAGACGTCCTGAAGGTTTCCTGCCTGCGAATGCTCAAATCCGCGGCCGGCTATTACAAAATCGAAAGGAAAAAGGAAGTTCTGGAGGACCAGGACCTTATCGAGCTTCTTCAAAAGCAGGTTAAGCAGCGTAAAGAGAGCTTCGAGAGTTACGAGAAAGCCGGACGCAAAGACTTGTCAGAAAAAGAGGCCCGGGAGCTTGTCATCCTTCAGGCCTATCTCCCCAAAGAAATGAGCGATGAGGAGCTGACAGCACTTGCACGCGAGGTCATCGGGAGAACGGGCGCTAAAGCCAAGGCTGATCTTGGCCGCGTGATGAAGGACCTTGTGCCGCTTCTAAAGGGCCGCGCGGACGGTAAACGCGCCAGCGCAGCGGCCGCTTCCCTCCTTGTCTAGTTTTAACATAAGATACATTATAGGACATTTGGAATAGAGAGAGTTATCGAAGTCTTGGAATTAAATCCCGCTTTAAACAGCCGATTCGGTCGATAAAAAGGGCTCCTTTAAGGTGGTCGATTTCATGCTGGATGCAAACCGCCTCGATTCCTGATCTATCCCCGACCTGAACAACCCCGGTCTCAAGACCGAACCATTTAATTTTGATCCTTTCATAGCGTTTTAAGTTTCCGACATAATCCGGGAGGCTCATACACCCCTCTCGGCTGGCAATTTCTGATTCAAAGGAAAGAATCTCCGGGTTAATAAGAACTAGGGGCCGCGCCCCTGCGACTCTCCGGGATACGTCCACCAGGGCTATCTGCAGGCTGACGCCGATTTGCGGGGCCGCAATCCCAATTCCGTGGCGCTGATGCCTCATGACATATTCCATGGCCCGAATCGTCTTTTTTACGACGGGGTCCCGAACGTCTCTAACGGCTTTGGCGGGCTTTCGAAGCACCGGATCCGGAAACAGCTTAATGGCAGGAACAGGCATCATTTGGGAGCTGGGAGCGGGCTTCTCTTTGGGTTCCTAAAACTGAAGGGCTTCGACGCCCTTTAAAGTCAGCTCGACGCCAAGTGTTTTCGCGTGAGTCTGGAGACGTCTCTCGAGGGCTCTGACATTAAAATGCTCCGGGATATCAAACTCGAGGGCCAGCGCATAAAGCTGGGAATCTTTTGGCTTGCCCGAACTCGATAGGATTTTTGAGTTCAGGTCGGTGATATTGAGCGATTCCTTGGCCAACGCGGAACTTAAATGATAAACAATGCCGGTCCTGTCTTTGCCGATGGCGGTCAGAAGATACGGGACGCAAAGGGCCTTCGAACTCTTTCGGGACTTTTCCAAAGGATGTTGCGGTCTTATCGAAGACCAGAAAAGGGCCAGGCCGTGGTTGCGAAGAGACTTCCCGAGGCCGTTTTCGACCGCGGCCTCCCGTCCGCGCGCGACCGTGAGGCCAAGGATCATGGCAAACTGGCCGTCCAGGATGGTCATGCTGATAGCTTCGAGATTGCATCCCGTGCGATAAAGCGATCCGGTGACCGCGGCAATGATTCCCGGCTTATCGTTGCCGACAACGGTTAACATACGGCGCGTTTTCATCATAGGTGGAACTCCATAAGTTCGGAAAGGTCCGTCATGCCCCGCTCGCGGAGTTCTTCGCCGCGAGCCTTGAGAAGGCGCGCCGCAACCTGGTTTAAATCAGCCTCCGGCGATGCTTGGGGCCATCGCCCCCGGCAGAAAAACGGAAGTTCGATCCTCCCCTTTCGGTTAGTGAGGGCTTCAAAATCTGGAAATTCCCGGATCAATGCTGCGGAAATCGCATCGGTGAAGACGAGGTTTCCTGTGAGGTCCGCGGCGTGATCCAGGAGGCCAAAACTTCCGGATACCTGAAGGTTATAAAAAGGATGGCGCGCCTGAAAGTTAGCGAATGAAAAACGGCCGTGATTCATCTCAAAACGGCCATGAAGGCTTTGAAACGGCGTCTGGCGCGTGTGCAAGAAATCGTAAAATTCCTTTTTGAGGCGTTTATTTTCAAGGAGAAATCGAAAAGCAGCAAGCCGCTCCAGGCTTGCTAAGATGCCGGCGGGAAGGTTCATGCGGGCAAGCGAGCCTCCGGCCGCCTCAAGACGCCCCGCGCCCTCAAGAGTGGCTTTTGAGTAATCCGGGTGAAAACTCTCCCAGGAAGCCTTAAGCTCACCCCCTAATACCCCTGAAAGGCCGGTCGGCTCGCCTCCTGGCGCAACGGGAGGGATTCCCCCTGCCCAATCCCTTAGGAAAAGGTGCAGTTGCACACGGGGACGGCTTTGCGGGGCGTCCACGGTTCCCCGCAGCGTCATCCGGCCCTGGCTTGAATCCAAGGTCCATTCCAGACGTTCGGCGGCGGGTGTCCATGTGCCTGCTGCTTGCGTATTTAAGTCAGGCAAATGGGCGGAAAAAAGGTAAGATTCCGGGGATGACGAAAAGTCGACCGCCCCATCCCGGACATGGAGAGGCGCCCGCAAAATATTGTCACTTGGATTGGTTTGGGCGGAAAGGGAGATCGAGGCGGTTGGAATTCGGATTCTTCCGATTTCAATACGCCAGGCATCGCGGGGAACACCTGCGGTCTCATCCTGGGACGGCGTTAACGTTTCCCGCCCCTGCGCTTTTGGGAGTACCGTAGTCCAGAAAGGCGGCTGCCCGGCCGTCTGGGCGAGATCGATTTGCGCGTCGGGCACGATGATTTCAACCCGAGCACTTCGCTTGTGAAGGCCTTCCAGGGGGCGAAGCGCCAAACGCACGCCTTTAACCGCGAGAATCGTCCGCGCGCTCATCGGGTCCCGCAATTCAAGAGAGGCTTCAAACTCCGGCCCCAGAATCGAATAAAGACGCATGCCGCTGATCCGCGCATCCAGCCCCAGAAGGCGGTTAAGTCGGTGCGACAAAGCCTGCTCAAGCAAGACCGGGTCAAACCATGCCTTAGCCCTCCGGATTCCCCAGAGCGTCAAGGGAACCGCCAGAACCGCAAAAAAAA
>JAHFHI010000112.1:4988-5488 GCA_023246995.1 Candidatus Omnitrophota bacterium | reverse complement strand
GTGCTTCCAAAGATACGTTTATGGTCCGGCACATCGAGCCCGAAGACAAAGACCTCTTCGCAGGCGGCCATCTCGTCATAAAGCGCCCGGCTCAAGGCCTCTTTAAAAAGCATTTCCTGTTTCATGGTGCGTTATCCGATGCCGTTTAAAATGCCGCAAAGCTTTCCGATTTTTGATTCCTCAAGATCAGGATAATTTCCGATGTAAAACCCGTTGAAATGAATGTGCTCGGTTTCCGGGTATTTCAGGCATTCGCCGGCCCCGAATATCTTTTTTAAGTAAGGCTGGCGCAGCTGATTGCCGCCGCCGGAAGCGCCCCGCCGGAATTCCACGCCGTGGTCTCTCAAGGTTTCCATGACCTTGGGGGCCAGGGCCGCGCTTGTTTTTTGCAAAACCAGCGTGAAGGCGTAATTACTCATCCCCTCGGTGGCAAAATCCGTGCGGTACTTGGCTGGATCCAGCCCCTTCAAAAAAAGCTCCATGTTGCGGTTGCGCTTCGC
>JAHFHI010000112.1:0-4978 GCA_023246995.1 Candidatus Omnitrophota bacterium | reverse complement strand
AGCTGGCTTAAGCCCAGGACGGCATTGATCTCGGTGCTGCGCACATTGTAGGCCGGGAAGGCAAAGATGAATTCCGGCTCGAGATCGGGATGCGCGGAGCCGTAAGCCGCCTTGAGTCCGGCGGATTTGATTTCCCGCACTAGACCGTGGGATCGCATCATGCGTACGGTCTCATAAATTTTTTCGTCGTTTGTGGAAACCATCCCGCCTTCGATCGTGCTTAAATGATGCGCGTAATAAAAAGAGAAATTAGAAACCAGTCCGAAGGAGCCGACTCTGCGCCCCCGGAAAGTCGCGCCGTGCGATTCACAGGCATCCTCGATCAAAGCGACGCCGCTCGCTTCCAGGGTCTTGAGCAGTTTTTCGCTAATCGCGTTATAGCCCAGAATGTGCGTCAAAAAAACCGCCCGGGTCTTGTCATTAATTTTTCGGATAACCTCTTCCTCGGCCAGCCCGAGCGTGCGCGGATCGATATCCGCGAAAACCGGCTTAAACCCGCAGTGCAGGACCGCCGCGATATCGGAAACCCAGGTAAGCGGAGGCACGATCACTTCTCCCGTGCCGTAAAGCTCGCGCAGCGCGGCAAGCGTCAGCAAATTGGCCGAGGAACCGGAATTGACAAATACGCTGTGGCGCACGCCGATCCACTCGGACCATTGGGCTTCAAATTTCTCCACATTGCCGGATTGCGTGAGGCGGGGCTCTGATTTCAGGAAATCCACAAGCCGCGCCAAATCCTCGCGCGTGATGTTATTTTCCATAAGCGGCCAGGAAAGCCCGGCGGCTTTTGAGAAAATTTCACTCATGGGTCACGTCCTCGAGCAAGGCTTCCGGCCCTGGGAAAGCGGCGGCCTTGGCCTTTTCCACGCTGCGGTCGATTTTTTCCCGGATTTCATTTTCCGCGGCCTTGAAATCCTGCGCCACGGCGCCCGCGGATTGGGCGAGCTTGCGCAAATTTTTGACCGGGTCCATGGCTTGGAGCTCCTCCTCCGTGGGCTTGGGCCGGTAGCCGGCCTTGTAATTTTCGAGGACCCCGACGTGCTCACTGTAGCGGTAATAGGGGGCATAAAGAAATACGGGAGCCGGCTCTTTTTCGGCGTTCTCCAGGAGTCCGCGTGCCGCTTCGTAAACGGTTTCGGGATAATAGCCGTCCGCGCTCGCGCCGTGGCATTTAAAACCTTTCAGCACCTCGAGAATGCTCCGGAACCCGCGGCGGTCTTGGGCCGGGGTGTGAATGGCAAGCCCGTTATCCTCGCAGACAAAAAAAAGTTTAAGCTTGTGCAGGCAGGCAAAATTAAGGGTTTCCCAAAAAGCGCCTTCTTCAAGCGCTCCGTCCCCGAAGAAAACCGCGATCCAATCATTCTTTCCGCGATAGGCGTTGGCAAAAGCCGCGCCGCAGGCCACCGGCAGGGTGGTCGCCACCACCGCAGAAGTCAGGATAAGTCCTTTTTCCGGAAAGCAAAGGTGCATGGAACCGGCCTTGCCTCCCGAAACTCCTGACTCCTTGCCGTAAAGCTCGGCAAAAAAGCCGTCCGTATCCCCGGTGAGCCCCAGATAAAGACCGTGACTGCGGTAGGTGCCAAAAACCCGCGTCCCCTTCGGGAGCGCTTCCAAAACGCCGGCGTGGATGCCCTCGGCCCCAACGCAGAGATGGGCGGGGGTTTTCATTTCGTCATGGCTATATTCCGCGCAAATCCTATCCTCGGCCATACGGATCAGGAGAGCCTGTCGGTAAAGTCTAAGGAGAAAATCCCTGGAGTGCATGCTTACTGGAAATTATTGGGTTCGTAAATCACGATCTTGCTTCCGGTGTAGTCAATGCGAAAGGAAACGTGGATCAAGCCCTTCAGGCGTTCCCGGACCTTGGCCTGCAGCTCCGGCTTTACGAAAAAAAGAATGAATCCACCGCCCCCGGCGCCAAGCAATTTGCCTCCCGTGGCGCCGGCCTCGATTCCGGCCTGATAAATTTCATCAATGGCCTGGTTGGTCACCTTGTCGGAAAGAACACGCTTGTAACTCCAGTATTCATGCAAGAGTTTCCCAAATTCATCGATCGGCGTGGTCCGGCTCTGAAGCACCGCGATGGATTCATCCACCATCGCGCCCATGGCTCGCAGCTCCTGCTTGCGCTTATCCAAGTTGTCAATGTGGACTTTGGCGATCTCCGAAGCGATACGGGCAAAACCCGTGAAGAAGAGCATCATGTGATTCTGAAATTCTGCGATCCGGTCTTTCAACATGATAATCGGGGTAATCACAAAGCTGTCATCGCGTAAAAACTCGATCTTATTCAAGCCGCCGTGGGTGGTGAGTACCTGGTCCTGGGACCCCACGCATTCCTTCAAAACTTCCTGTTCGATTTGAACGGCCTCGGTCGCCAGATCGCGTTTGGAAATAATTTTTCCTTCAAGCGCGTGGAGCGCGTGAAGGAGCCCGACGGTAAATGACGAGCTTGAGCCGAGCCCGGACCTGGCCGGCAAATCCCCGTCGTGATGAATTTCAACGCCGTCGTTAACCTGAAGCGTTTTTAAGATACCCCGCACCGCCGGATGCTTGATCTCTTCAATGGTTTTGACATGTTCAACCTGCGAATAAACGATGCGGTATTTGTGCTCAAAAAAGGGGGGGAGTTTACGGCAGCTAATGTAGCAGTATTTATCGATCGTGGTCCCGAGAACGCTGCCGCCATACTGGCGGTACCAGGCCGGATAGTCCGTGCCTCCGCCAAAAAATGAAATCCGAAAGGGGGTTCTGCTGATGATCATGCGGCGCCTCTTAAGCCCAAGTCATACCCTTAAGACTTACCTTTGATTGTTAGAATTATTTTTAGATGATTAAATTTCTTTATTGCTATCAAAAGATACATGATGGGCTTGTTTAATACAACACGAAACTTTATATTTTTTTAATCTTTATCCTGTTGATAATAAATAGGTTATGAGATTAAGCCTTAATCTTTGTTAACGGTTCCTTTTCCTATAAGAAGGGGTGCATTAGTAGTACTGAAAGTCGGTTGGGATCACTTGGGCCCTGGTTGGGGATGGCGAACTAACGCCTTACAAGCTCGCTTAGGAGGGTGGTCAAATTGGCCCAGCCGTCATAGAAAATCCGGAGTTTTGTTTCTCCGGCGATGCGCTTGGGTTCGTCGGCGGGAATATCGGCCGTCCTCTTTTTAAGCTTGGCCGCGCGGATGGCCAGGAGTTCGGTGAAGTTATACTGCGGGTCCAAGTCAAGGCCGCATTCCTTGAGAATGGTTTTCCGGTAAGCGCGAAAGATGACCAGGACATCGGTGAAATGTCCTCCGAATAAAAGATTCACCAGCCCGGTGAACATGAAATTCCCGAAGCCGGTCACCCAGGAGTCATCCTCGCTTTTGGCCCCGTCTTTGTAGCGGGAAGCGATCACAAGGTCATAACCTTCCTTGATTTTTGCCACGAGCTCCGGAATTTTTTCCGGAATGGAATTCCCGTCCGGAGAAAAATCAACCAGGATATCGCCCCACGCCCGCTTATGGCCTTCCTTGTAAGCTCCGGACCAGGAAGGCTCCTCCTGTCTGTAGGCCTCATAACCCTGTTCCTTGGCCCACTCCAGAGTACCGTCCTTTGAGCCCCCATCAATGATGAGCAGCTGGTCATACCATTCCTTTTTGATTCGGGGCATGATCAAACGCATGCTTTCGATTTCGTTCAGCGCGTAGACCACAACTGAAACCTTCATACGGACCTCCCCGCAGCCGCCTTTTGGCTTTCAAGATACCATTGGATGGTTTTCCGGAGGCCTTCGCGTAGGCTCACGCGCGCTTCCCAGCCCAAAACTTCTTTGGCCTTGGCGGGGTCTGAAACCCGGTAAGGGATCATGACCGGTTTGGCCGCGTCAAAGCGGATCTCCGGATGAAAATCAAAAAGTTCAAGAATAAGCCCCAGCGCATCCTTGACTTGACAGGCTTCGGCCGAGCAGATATTGATCCCCTCGGCTTCGGCGTATTTTTCCACGGTAAGGATCAATCCTTCGGCTAAATCCTCCACATAAGTAAAAGATCGCGTCTCCTCGCCCAGGCCCCAGACCTCGAAAGGATCCATCCTTTGAGCGGCTTTTACGATCAAGGCCGGGATCACGTGGCACTCCCCAGGATTAAAGTTGTCGTGCGGGCCGTAGTAAGCCGTGGGGCGCGCAATGGCGTAACGGGTTTTAGACGTCCCGTGAAAATATTTACAGAGGGTTTCAAGATAGCGGATCATCCATCCGATGCCGTAACTGGTCGGAATAAAAGGGTCACCCTCAAACCCCTCGCTTTCCACGTTGGGTTTCCCGGTGTCCGGATACATATAGCTGCTGCTCACAAAAGCGCACCGCTCGGCGCCCATCGAGGCGGCCAAAGCGATTAACCCGGCGTGAAGCTCGAGGTTGTAAAGAATCAGGCTGCTGGCATCTTCTTTGATTCCTTTGGCTCCGCGTATTTTCGCCGCGGCCAGAAAAATAATATCCATATCCTTGAAAGCGGCGCGGGCCTGGTCCTTTTCCATAAGATCGCAGGCAACAATTTCAAGACGCGGGTGGCGCAGCGCAATCCTGCGGCTCGTATACTGGGTGGCGCGCACATGGGCCCCGGCCTCAAGCAGTTTGGGGATCAAGGCCTGGCCGAGAAGGCCGCTTCCGCCCGCCACGAGAACATTTTTTCCGTTATAAAAGGCCATTCGATTCTTCCTCTCGGCTGAATTAGTCCGTAAAAATGCTGTAGCGGCGCGCCTGATGGCCGCGATTAGCGCGGTACCAGTCCATCACTTCCCGAATGCCCCGGCCGATCGAGTATTCGGGCTCGAAGCCGAGCTGCTCCCGGGCTTTTGAAATATCCATCAGCCGGATCTTGTTTCCGGCCGGACGGGAGGTGTCCCACTCCACTTTCGGTTTTTCGGGCGCGTGCGCGCAAATGGTCTCCACAAGTTCGCGGATCGAAACCCCGGTCCCGGTCCCGAGATTC
>JAHFHI010000111.1 GCA_023246995.1 Candidatus Omnitrophota bacterium | reverse complement strand
TTCAAGAGGCGGATTAAAACGTCATAGTCCAGCGTGAGCGGGCATTGGGTGTAGGCTTTACGGGCAAAAACAACAAGGCCGATCCGGTCGCTTTCCCGGCCGCGGATAAACTTGGTCGCTTCCTGCTTGGCAACCAGCATGCGGTTCTCGGGTTTGAAATCTTCGGCCAGCATGGAGCCGGAAATATCCAGGGCAATGACGATATCAATGCCTTTGGTGTCGTATTCCCGCTCCGCGCTCACGCGTTGGGGGCGGGCCAAGGCTCCGATAAAAAGAAAAATCACAATCCCGCGCAGGAGCGGAAGCATCCGGTAAAAAACAACTCTCGGAAACGGACCGTGATACGGGACAAGCGCGAGGCTTGAAAACGCAACGGCGGTTTTATCCCGGCGGCGAACAAGGACGAGCAAGAGCGGGATAAGGAGTGCGAGAAGAAAAAAATGAGGGTGCCGGAATTCAATGCCCATGGGTACCCTCGGTTTCGCTTTTGGGCCGCAGGGACTCAATGATTTGTTTGGCCACTTGATTGGTCTGAATAATCTGGGGCGGCTCCGGTTTCCACTTGGCAAATTTGGCCAGGTCGGAGAACTCCAGAACATCCTGGATCTGGGTCCTCAGATCCAGGGGCAGTTCCTGCTGGCGCATGGCCCGCAAGATTTCCTCGGTCGTCGCCTCAAGGGCCGCAATCTGAAGCCTGCGCTCGAAATAGAGGCGAAGGATCTCCGAAAAACGAAGGTAGTATTCCCTGAATTTTCCCCGGCGAATCCAGTCGGAATCAAAAAGCTGATGGAGCGCGCCAAGCGCTTGTTCTTCGGGGCTAAGCAGCGGCTCTGCCGGCGTTAGAATGGCGGTTTTTTTGCGACCCAAAATCCGAAAAAGAATCAAGCTCACCCCCAGAATAAGAAGGATGAGCGTGAAAAGAAGGCCCGTGCGGCCCAGCGGCATCGCGAGAACCTGCTTAATCCCCCGAATATCGGTTTTAACTTCGCCCTCGGCGACACTTTTGACGGTGAGGAAAATCTTTTCAGCGGTAAGCGTCTGCGCCTCCCCCCCGCCTACGCGATACTGTATTTGGACGGGTTCGAGAACAAACTCACCCAGCTGAAAAGCCGTCAGCGTGTATCTGCGTCCCTCGACCAAAGCCGTCCCCTCGGAGGGGTGAATGTCCTCCACTTTTTTGATCTTTAGAAAATCCTCACCCGGAGGCGGGATGCTCGAGAGCACCTGGACCTCCGGGGAATGACGGATCGTGACCGTGTATTCCACGGGATCTCCGATCGTAATAAAGGCCTTATTAACCTCGGCTTTAAGGGATATCTCGGCCGCGGGCGGCGGGGGTTCACCCGCAATGGCCATTGCCGTCGTCACGAAGAAGATGCCCGTCAAAAACCTGAAGAATAGAACGCCCTTCACATTCGTTTCTCCCTGATTTTAAAAAACTTCATCAGCGGCTCGATATAGGAACCCTCGACGTTGATCGCAACCCGGTCGATACGCAGTGATTTAAAAAGCTTGTCCAGCCGGGCTTCACGCTCGGCCGCCGCAGCCTCGAAGCGTTTTCGGAGTTTTGAGTCGGAACTATCCAGAATGAGACGCTCCCCCGTCTCGCGGTCAAGGAGTTCCATCAGCCCCGCAGCCGGCAATTGGGTTTCCCGTCGGTCGCGCAAATGCAGCGCGATCACATCATTGCGCCGCGCTAAAATTTTCAAAGACTTTTCGAAATTTTCATCAAGAAAATCCGAGATCACGAAAATAACCGCCGTGCGGGTGAGGATTTTATGGAGATACTCAAAGGCAGAGCGAAGGCTTGTTCGGGTGCCCCGGGGCTTATAAAATAAAATCTCCCGAACCACGCGCAGCACATGCATCCGTCCCTTCTGGACCGGAACATACTTCTCGACTTCATCGGTCACGATCAGAAGGCCCGTTTTGTCGTGATTCTTGACGGCGGAGAAGGCAAGCAAAGCCGTAATTTCGGCCGCGACTTCCGACTTGAGACGCTCTCCGGTGCCAAAATATTGGGAGCCGGACATATCGACCACAAAGAGCACGGTCAACTCGCGCTCTTCAACGAATTTTTTTACAAAAGGCTGCTGCGAACGCGCCGTGACGTTCCAATCGATCGTGCGAATATCATCACCCGGGACGTATTCGCGGACATCGGCAAACTCGATGCCTTGCCCTTAAAAACAGACTCGTATTCGCCTCCGAAAAGGTCGTTGACGAGGCGGGTCGTGCGGATTTCGATGTGGCGGACTTTGCGAAGTATTTCCTTCGGAATCACGGGACTTCTATCTGGTCGAAGATTTTTTTGACGATATGTTCCGAGGTCATCTCTTCGGCCTCCGCCTCGTAGGTCACAATCACGCGGTGGCGCAGCACGTCCATGCCGATTTGCTTCACGTCATCGGGAGTCACATACCCGCGTCCCCGGATAAAGGCATGGGCTTTGGAAGCGAGCATCAGCATGATGCTCGCGCGGGGCGAGGCTCCGTAGGAAATGAGGGGCTTCAGCGCTTCGAGCTTGTATTGCTGCGGTTCGCGGGTGGCAAAAACGAGATCGAGGATGTAGTCCTTGATCTTCTCATCGACGTAAATCTGATGCATCAATTTGCGCAACTCGAGGATCTGATCGGGTCCGATCACATGATGGACCTCAATTTCCCTGCCCATCGCCATACGCTCTAAAATCTCCTTCTCTTCTTTCTTGTTTGGGTAGCTGATGATCAGCTTGAGCATGAAGCGGTCGATTTGGGCTTCCGGTAAAGGGTAAGTGCCCTCCTGCTCGATCGGGTTTTGGGTCGCCAGCACGAGAAAAGGCTTGGGGAGGACGAACGTATTCTCGCCGATCGTGACCTGCTTTTCCTGCATGGCCTCAAGAAGCGCGCTCTGCACTTTGGAGGGCGCCCGGTTAATTTCGTCGGCCAGGATAATATTGGCGAAAATCGGCCCTTTCTTGGTCGTAAATTGCCCGTCCTTGGGGTTGTAGACGAGGGTTCCGATCAGATCGGCCGGGAGCAGATCCGGGGTAAACTGAAGGCGCTGGAAATGAGTATTCACAGCGCGGGAAAGCGTTCGGACCGACAAGGTTTTCGCAAGGCCGGGAACGCCTTCGATAAGGACATGCCCGTCGGCCAGGAGAGCCATAAGCAGGCGTTCGACCAGGTACTGCTGCCCGACGATCACTTTCCCGATTTCGCGCAGAAGATCGTTTAAAATCGTGCTGGCCTCTTTGACTTTACGATTGACTTCCTGAATCGTGGTATCCATACCAAAAAATCCTCCTAAGGTCGGGGGGTTGGAATAAGTGAAGGCTGACGAAGTTCGATAAACTTGCGGATGTCGCGGCATAGATTTTCAAATTCGATTTTAGAAAATCCTGGGCCCGCGAATTTTGCTTCTTCAAGCCGGGTGAAAAAACTTTTGAGCGAAGCCTGCTCTTCCCTGTCAAGGTCCGCGGCGGCAAGGCTTAAGAGCATCTCGCGATCGGTAAGGGATGCGCCGGAAATTTTGTGGGTGACCCCTATAAACGCACGCAGCTCCGAAGTCAGCCGTAGAATCGCTCCGGAGGGATCGCTTTGAAAGGAGCCCTCGATATCCTGAAAGCGGGATAATCCTTGATCCGAAGCCGGGGCATCGGGGCGCGGCGGTGCGGAGGCCCGGCGCCGATTGAGGAATACGACCACTAAAGCAGCCGTAGCGGCGATCGCCGTAAAAGCTGCGATTAGAATCCCCACAGGGATTTTGGGAGTATCCTGGACGTCGATGACCGCTTCCGGAACCTCGAGAAACTCGGCCGCAGCGGTTCCGGGTAAAAGGCTACAGGGAATTTTAAAGGCTGGAATAACCAAGGGACCGGCTTTTAACGGGCGAAGCCCAAAAACAAAAGTTTTCCTAATCCAGGTCTCCCCGGCGCGGACAAAAGTCTCTTGAGATTCTCCCTGGCGGAGAAGTTCAAAATCCTCTATCGCGGGAGACGGAAGCCCTATTTGGTAATCCCCTTCGGATTTTTTCCACTCGGTGATAACTTCGTAAACAAAGCCTTCGCCCGATTTAACCGTTTCAGCAGGAGCGTGGATGCGCACAGCGGGCAAGGCCATGGCCATGGACCCGCCTGCCAGGATGATCCCCAAGAACTCCCCTAGAAGAAGTAAGGTGCGCAGACGCATAAGGGCGTATTGTAGCCTCCGCCCCCCCCTCATTCAATTTGTTTCATGCGAAACGCTTCTTCAGGAATCTTTTTTCGGCTTGCCTTCATCATCGACGACTTCGTAGTCCGCATCGACAACGTCTTCTTTTGCGGGGCCTGCCGCCTTGGCTGCCCCGTCCGGGGATGAGGCCTGCGCCTTTTTAGCAGCCTCTTCATAGACCTTTTGAGCGATCGTATGAGAAGCGCTCGTAAGCTTTGTCGCGGCATCCTTAAGGACCTGCGCGGAATCATTTGCCAGGACCTCTTTGGCATCCTTTAAAGCGCCCTCCACCTTTGACTTCTCGTCGGCCGTGATTTTATCGCCATAGTCGCGCAGACTTTTCTCCGTGGCATAAATCAGGCTGTCGAGCTGGTTGCGGGCCGTAATCACTTCGTGCTTGGACTTGTCCTCTTCGGCATGACTTTGGGCTTCCCGGACCAGCTTTTCAACCTCGTCTTTGCTCAAGCCCGAAGAAGATTCAATGCGGATCTTCTGTTCCTTTCCGGTCCCGAGATCCTTGGCGGACACATGAACAATTCCGTTGGCATCGATATCAAAAGTCACTTCGACCTGCGGAACACCCCGAGGCGCTGGAGGGATGCCTTCCAGGTTAAAGAGCCCCAGGAGTCTGTTGTCGCCCGCCATCTCACGCTCCCCCTGAAGCACTTTCACCGTCACGGCGGTCTGGCTGTCAGCGGCCGTGGAGAAAATTTCGGACTTTCGCGTGGGGATGGTGGTGTTGCGCTCAATCAATCGCGTCATGACCCCTCCCAAAGTTTCAATTCCGAGCGAAAGCGGCGTGACATCCAAAAGAAGGATGTCCTTAACCTCGCCTTTAAGGACCCCGCCCTGAATGGCGGCCCCGATCGCGACAACTTCGTCGGGATTGACGCCCTGATGCGGGTCTTTTCCGAAAAGCTTTTTGACCCGCTCCACCACCGCGGGCATCCGGGTCTGGCCGCCCACCAGAATCACCTCATCGATATCCTCGGCCTTGACACCGGCATCGCGTAGCGCGTTCAGGCAAGGCTGAACCGTCTTTTCGACCAATTCGCCGACCAATTGTTCAAGCTTCGCCCGCGTCAGATTAAGAAGCAGATGCTTGGGGCCGGAAGCGTCGGCCGTAACAAAGGGCAAATTGATTTCGGTGCTCTGCGCGCTGGAAAGTTCGATCTTCGCCTTTTCGGCGGCTTCCTTCAGACGCTGAAGCGCCATGCGGTCTTTGCTGAGATCAATGCCTTCGGATTTTTTGAATTCCGCGACGAGCCACTCGATCACGCGGTGGTCAAAATCATCTCCGCCAAGATGCGTATCGCC